>NZ_JAKEIO010000030.1 GCF_021474405.1 [Streptosporangium] indianense | reverse complement strand
TCACCGGGGGGTCGGGGGGGCTGGTTTTTGTGTATACGCCACCCCTGTGCGGGGGGGGGCGCGCCCCCCCCCCCCGCCCGCGCCGCCGACGGAACTGAGCCTTGAGGAACGCCTCGCTCTGGTGAACGCGGCGATGACCGCGCGCCTGGACGAAGCGGCCGTTGCCTACGAGGTCAACACCGCGCACATCCCCACCGAGCCCGTGGACCTGGGCGACGTCGTGACCGCCCCGTTGACCCCGACGCTCCAGCCGCCGGAGTCCTACCCGACCCCGGTCGCCGCCCTTCTGCAGCGCGCCCACCACCGGCTGCTCACCGGCGGCTGGTGCTCCGGCGTCCTGGTCGACGAGGACGGCGCCCGCTGCATGCTCGGAGCCATCCGGGCCGAGGCCCGCGGCGACCGAGGCCTGGAAGCCGACGCGGCCGCCGTGCTCCTGGCCGCGATCCGCCGCCGCTTCGGCGACGACGTCGACTCCGTGCCGTCCTTCAATGACGCGCACGGATCCGCCCGCGTCCCGCTCCGCATGCTCGACCAGGCCGTCGGCCTCGCCGACGCCCGCGGCCTCTGACCCCCTGCTCCGGACCACCTGCCTCGCACCCGAACCCCTCGCGGTCGGGTGCGGGCCAGGCCGTCCGGCCTGCGCACCACCCGCCCTTCACACGAGCCGAGCAAGGGAGTCGCCCCGCCCTGCAGTCCGACGACAAGCCCATCAACGGCCAGCACATGAACAGCCCGAGCTTCTCTGACCTGCTCGACCAGACGCTCCCACCGCCGCTGCCCGATACGGAGGACGTGCCCGGCACGAAGCGTTTCGCCCGGCTCCGCGAGGCGTGGGACGCGTCCTGGGAGAAGGGCGGCTTCCTGTACGAGCGATGGGAAGAGCTGAACCAGGCCTGCCCCGCCGGATGGCACGGCATGAGCAACTGGATCAAGGCGACCATCGCATTGGCCCTGCTGTGCTCGGTCATCGTGCTGCTGTACGCCGCCAGCGACATCGTCACCGCCGTGCTGCACCGCCTGTCCGCCGCCATCCCCGCGACCGAGCCGCCCGGCACCGACACCACCAGCGGCCTGTGGGGCATGATCGACAACCCGATCCGCTCCTACATCGGGCAGCATTCCGCCGGCCTTACCGTCCCGGGCTCCACCGTCTACGCCTTCTGGCAGCTCACCGGCCTGGCTGGCCTCATCGGCGGCTTCGCCGGCAGCGCAGCGGCACGCATTGCATGGCTGCTGTGGGGCGGCTCCTCGGTTGCCATGGTGTGGGCCGCCTCTCCGGCCGACGGCCGCATCGTCGCCCTCCTGTGGGCCCTGGCCAGTGTCTTCGCCCTGCGCGGCCTGACCCTGCGCCCTGTCGTCCACACCTACAACTCCCCGCCGGTCATGCAGCCGGAGTTCCGCCCCGAGCTGCACATCCACGCCACCATCCCGGCCCTGGCCGGACCCGGCGACGACGACAAACCCGACAACGTCCACCAACTCCAGCAGCGCTGACTCCGGTCGCTCCGCCTGGTCCTCGCCCACCCGCCATGGGTCGGCGAGGACCGGACAGGCCGCCCGGCCGAACGCACCACCCGCTGCGCCCCGCCGACACAGCATGACATCGACGGAGCGCAGCGCTGTCCACCGACGACTGGAGGAGATCACCTGTGCTCATCCCCGCCCGCGCCGCCGGATCGGCCGGCCTCGTCCGCAGCGTCCCGGCCCCCGCTACCCGCAGCGGCCCGCCCGGCTGCCCGGCGCCTGGGGGTGGCGTATCCAGAGCGCCGGAGGGCCCGACTGCCCCGCTGACCTGAGCCTGAGCACGATAGGTGTCGTATTTGCACGACAACTGTCGTCTTCCGCGTCCGGCCTCCTCGCGCAGGTTCTCCTGGGTCGGCCTTCACGGGGCTCCGAGAAGCGGCGTTGTCAGTGGGCTCTGCCAGGGTGTGCGTCGTGGAGGAACTGGTGGAGCGTGTCGACGATCAAGATCGTGTGCTGGGGATAGTGGTCAGCCGTCGGCAGGCCATCCGGGAGGGTTGGCTGCACCGGGTCGCTGTGACGGTGTGTCGGGATGAGCGTGGGCGGATCCTCGTTCACCGGCGGTCGGAGCAGCTTTCGCGCTTCCCCGGGCTCTATGAGGCCGTGGTCGGTGGCGCCGCGGATGTCGGTGAGTCCTATGAACAGGCCGCCGCGCGGGAGCTGGCCGAAGAGCTGGGCATTCGTGTGCTGCCGCGCTTGCTGTTCACGTTCCTCAACCGCAGTGGTTTGAGCCCTCACTGGCTCGGCGTTCACGAAGCTGTGGTGCTGGACGCCGTGGCCGCCGATCCTGATGAGGTCGCCTGGCATGGCTGGCTGACCGAGCCGGAGCTGCGGTCGGCCCTGCTGGAGTGGCGCTTCACCCCCGACAGCCACGGAGCCTTCCGTCGGTATTTGGCGTTCCGGGCAGCGCGGTCCTGACCTTGCTGGCGTCTCGGGCTGGGGTGCCTGCTTGCAGCCAGAGCACGGAACACGTCAACAGCGATGCGAATTCGGCGTCGTGCTAGATGGCACCCGTTGGACCACACCACCAGGAGGAACCAGTGTCATACCCGCAACCGCTCACCCCCAAGGAGAAACTGGCCGAGGCGAAGAAGCAACTGAGCCTCCCGCGTATCGTCGTGATCTGCGGCTCCACCCGTTTCATGACCGAGATGAACGAGGCCGATCTGCGGGAGACCAAAGCCGGAAAAATTGTTGTCAAACCGGGCATTGACATGAAGCCGCCGCACGAACTTTGGTCCGATCCTGTCGAGGCCGAGGCGCTAAAGGTTCGACTTGACGATCTGCACCGAGCGAAGATCCGGCTCGCTGATGAGGTGCTGGTAGTCGGCGACTACATCGGAGACAGCACCCGAGCCGAAATCGCCTACGCCCGGTCGCTGGGCAAGCCCGTGCGGTTCACGCATGCCGAAGTCGACCCCGACGCCTGACCGCTCACCCCCATACCCAGGCACCCCTTGGAGTTGATCATCTAGCTCAGCCGAACGGTGGGACCGAAGACCACACGCCGAACCACTGCTCGGCGCCCCACTCCTCGAACCGCCCCACCTCGGTGAACCCCAGCTTCGCCGCAAGGCGCATCGAGCGGTCGTTGGCAGTCTGGGTGCAGAGCACCACCGGCTCGCCGGGGAGCGCGTCGGCGAACCAGTCGAGTGCCGCTGCGCACGCCTCGGCGGCGTACCCGCACCCCCACGCTTCCGGGAGGAACATGTAGCCGAGCTCGGCCTCCCCGGCCTCCGGACGAACGTGTCCCGGACGCTCCGCGTCGCGTCGATCGAGAAGCGTGATTGTGCCGATCATCGCTCCGTCGAGAGCGACCACGAAAAGGCCAGGGCGCCGCCCGGGGGTCTCGGGTACTGCGCGTTCGAGCTCATCACGCGGTCGAGGGCCACCGAGGTAGGTGCGCACCTCTGACGAGGCAAACAGCTCGATGAACGCCGCGCGGTCACGGGCCTCGGACTCGCGGAGTACGAGCCGTTCGGTCCTGATTGGAGTAGGAGGCCAGGCCACGGGTCCGAGCTCGGTCATGGCGGGCAACCTATCGCAACCCCGTGGGGGTGATCCGAAAGGAGAGGTCCCAGCCCAGAGTCCTCCTCTCGCCGAGTCCGGGTCGGTGTCGGGCAGTTGATCTACACCCCAGCGTCGAGGAACCCATCTACCTGAGTCCCCAAAAGCGAGACGTTCGTCTGAGTTCCGAGGGTGCGACCCGCAGGAATCCGGGAACCCGCGCGTTTCCGGACGCACGGACAGCAAGTCGTCGTTACTGCTCGCCTTCAACGGCGCCGTGCTCGCCGGCCTCGCGTCCGTGCCGACAAGGACCTGCCCTCCACGACCAAGGTATTCGACGCGCCCGCCGCCTGATCCGGCTCCCGGCGGCCTCCTGGAATGGCGCGACGCTCGGCACTTCGACCGCTGGAAGGACCTGCCCTGCGTGTAGTGCGGGAGGCCCACACCGATGCGCTCGCACTCCGAAGAGCCTGTGCATAAGGCGTGCGTCGAGAGCTGGATAGCCGCCAACCCCGTTGAGGCCCGCCTCGGGCGGTTCGCCTCCGACATTGTGCCGAAGCCCAAGTTCAAGTCCAAGGGCCAAGGCGACGAACACGCCTGACTCCTCCGCCCGGAGGCTCCCATGAATAACACCCAACGCGACGTCGACCACGCCCTCGCCTACCCCGAGCCGCCCGCCTCCCCGCTCTGGCGCCGCCACGCTGCGAAGGCCCGGCCGCTCACCGATGCCCAGAGGAAGCGCAACCGAGAGTTCCTGGACGTCGCCCAACGCACCACCCGACCCCGCTCCCCTCGTACCACCAAGCCCCTGCCGGAGGCCAGTTAATGGACACCAAGCAATGCGCCGTCGACGGCTGGGTCGACGCAATCCCCGCTCCCGGCCCTCGCGGCACCGTCACGTTCGACCTGATCGCCCGCCCGGCCGACGTGGATACCGTCGCCCAGGACGCTCCCGACACGGTCGTCTCCTGCAGCAGCGGAGACCCCCGAATCACCCACGAGCTGCTGACCGGCATCCAGGCCGGCGACCTGCTGCGCGTCACCGGCACTCTGGTCCAACCCCTGGCTCCTGGCGATGCCGCCTGGCTCACCATCGACGCCATGGAGGTCCTGGACACCGGGCTCATCCCGGTCCTGCGCGACATGGTGATGGACCGGTACGGCGACTACTGCGCCATCTTCGATGCCGACCGCGAGAAGGTGCCCGTCTTCACCGAGCTCGGGCAGTGGGTCGGCCTGGCGGAGAACCCCGACGCCATCGCCAGCCTCATCGACGCTCACGAGCGCATGAACGGCGGTGACGCCTGATGGCCACCACCAGGACGCAGGCCGGCACCGTCCTCGAGCGGCTCCCCGCCGGAGGTCCTCGCAGCTCCTGGCCGGCCGAAGAGTACGCCGCCAACCAGCGCGCCCAGTGCACCAACGCTCAGTTCGTCATGGACCTCCGCACCGACCAGCTCCTCGTGGTCACCGACACCACCACCCCCTAGCACCGCCACGGAGCGCGGCGCCCACCCTTCCAGGCCGGGCGCGGCGCTCCGCACGTTCCCGCGTATTGCATTGAGCACGCCTCCTCGCACCGTCTGACTCGACTCAGCGCATCCCGGGCAGGCGACGCAACTCGTTGACCTTCATCAGCCGGGCGAGAAGGAGGTACCCCACGGCTGTCGCCAGCGCCCCGGTAGCCAGTGCGACGGCCGTAGGCCACGTTCCACTTCCCAGGCCCGCGCACGCACGCGCTGCAGCCCAGCCCAGCCCAGCAGCCGGGCCTGCAGCGCAGAACAGTTTCACGTAGGTGCGGCGCAGGCTGCCGTCGTCGATGCGCCCGGCAAGCCTCTTGCGCAGCAAATGCGCGGTGAGTGCGAGACCGGCCACGTAGGAGAGGGTGTAGGCGCCGGCCATGCCGACGACCGCCCAGCGGGCGGGCAGGAGCACATGACAAGCGGCGGCCAGGGCGATGTTCACGCCCGCGATCCACGCCGCCATGAAGAACGGCGTACGCGTGTCCTCGAAGGCGTAGAAGCCACGCAACAGCAGGTACTGGGCGGAGAACGGGATGAGCCCGAGTCCGAACGCCTGCAGCATGTACCCCAGCGGGCGGGCCGAGGCGGCGTCCGCCGCCCCGTGGGCGAACAGCAGCGAGGAGATCTGCGGCCCCAGAGCGAGGAAGAGGAACGCGGAGGGAACAACGACCACGCCGCTGATCCGCAGCACCCGGGACAGGTCCGCGCTTAGATCCGGGATGCGCCCCTCAGCGACGGCCCGGCTCATACGCGGCAGCAAGGCCGTCACCAGGGACACCGTCACGATCGACTGCGGCAGCATCCAGATGGTCTGCGCGTAGGTGTAGGCCGAGTAGCCCGCGCCGGCCTGCGGCAGCTCCTGGTCGGCGGCATTGGCGTAATTCGTGACCACCGTCAGCGCCACCTGATTGGCCAAGACGAACAGCAGCGTCCACTTCGCCGCGTGGACGCTCTTGCCCAAGCCGGTGCCCCGCCAGTCGAACCGCGGGCGGAAACGGAAACCGGCCGCCCGCGCGAACGGAATAAGTGCCACGGCCTGCAGGGCGATTCCTGCCGTCGTCCCGATCCCCAGCAACTGCACCTGGTCGGCAGTGATGTCCTCCACCCGGTCGGGGACCGTCATCAGCCCCAGGTAGGCGGCGAACATGCCGACCAGCACGACGTTGTTCAGCACCGGGGTCCACATCATCGCACCGAACTTCTCGCGAGCGTTCAACACCTGCCCGTAGATGCTGAAGAGCCCATAGAAGAAGATCTGCGGCAATAGGAACCGCGCGAACGTCACCGTTAGCTCGAACGCCTCGTGACTGTCCGGGGTGTCCCGCATGTACAGGCCCACGATCTGCGGCGCCGCCCACACCGCCAGCGCCGTGCCCACACCCAGTACACAGACCACGAGCGTGACCAGACGCTGCTCGTAAGCGCGTCCGCCATCGGGCTGCGTCGTCCTGGCCCGGACCAGCTGCGGCACCAGCACGGCGTTGAGCGCGCCGCCGATCAGCAGCGTGTACAGGCTCGTCGGCACGGTGTTCGCCGTGTTGTAGGTACTGGCCAGCAAGCCCGTTCCCAACGCTGCGGCCTGCAGCACTTGGCGGATCAGTCCCGTCGCCCGTGACACCACCGTGCCAACAGCCATCAGCAAGGACGAACGAGCCAGTCCTCCCTTGTCCCTCTTCCGCCGGGCGGCATGCCGCCCCCTTTTTTGTTGCTCCTGCGGCATGGTCTACGCCGCGGAGTTCGCCCCCGCCACCATGCCGTCAACCTATGCCCCAAGGTTCCCCGGCCCCAATTCGTCCGTCTGGCCGCAGAGGTCAGCGAACGCTCCCCAGCCGTGACCGTGGCCGCAGGAATACAACAGCCACGGAACAGGTGCTCTGCGCCAGTACCACCCTTGCGCACGCTCGGCTCCTGCCTGGAGTGCCACGACGGCACCCCCGCCGGCCCCACCACCTACCTCGCCCCGCCCGATCACACGTTGGCCGTCTGAGCGCCCAACGGGGTCCGCCCGCTGACCACGCGGGGCCCCGGCCACCCAAGCCCGGAGTGCGCCCTCCTGTGACCCCACTCCCCCGGCCTGGCTGTCCCCCTCGGCAACGGCAACGGCTTCTCGGTCCGCGAGGTCATCGAGACGGTCCGCCGCGTCACCGGCCACCCCATCCCCGAGGTCGTGGCCCCCCGCCGGGGTGGTGACCCGGCGGTCCTGGTGGCCCGGTCCACGCAGTCACAGCACCTCACCGACATGAGATGAGGCACCAACATGACATCGCTTATCAGCCCGAACACCGTCCTCGCGAACGCCCTGACGAACGTGGAGGACATCCTCGCCCCGCGTATCCGCGCCAGCAAGCCGCAGGGCATCGCCCTGGTGGTGGGCACCCAGATCAACGGCGCCCCGCACGCCGGCACCTCGCTGGTGCAGTCGATGGCGTTCGCCACGGCCGCCCGGCTCCGCGACCACCACGGCCTGCCCGTGGAGGTCCGGTTCTCGGCACTGGACAACGCGCCGCACGAGCTGGTCACCGACCCGGTATCGGGGAACCGCTACCAGCGGGCCTACGCCCACGCCATTGGTGCGGACGGCATCACCCGCATGGTCGGCACCCTCTACCAGCCTCTGTTCGACGCCCTCTCGCAGCGGCTGGCCGTGCCGTACAGCGTGGAGACCTACTCGCAGCAGCAGGCGACCGGCCTGTTCCGGGAGACGTGGCTGCGGGTGCTGCCGCGCCTGGACGCCGCAAGCTTCTGGCTGGCTCCCTCCTCGGGAGTGCCGCACCTTCGGGTGCCCTGCCCGCACTCCTGCGGGTGGGCGGAGAAGTACGCGCAGCGCACCCGTGTGGAACTCGCCGGCCGCGGCTACGCCCGCGTATCGGCGGTCTGCCTGCACCACGGCCCCTACACGGCCACCATCACACCCACCGGCGGCGGCTACCTCGACCTCGCCACGCTCTACAGGAACATGGTCAAGGAACTCGCCGCGCTCGCGGAGACCGGCGTTCTCCAGGTGATGGTCAAGGGCACCGACTGGATGCCCGGAAGCCTCCTGGTCGACGGCGCGCTGCAAGCGGTGGGCCTGACCCGGGGCCAACTGCCCGCTCGGCTGTTCTGCCCGATAATCGTGGCCGAGACGGGCGCCAAGCTTTCCAAGAGCCTCATCCGATCCGGGGAGGCGTCATTGCCCGCGGGCGCAGAACCCTGGATGCTCGACACCCGGAAGTGGCCCGGCACCGTGGAGGAGTTCGCGGACCGCCTGCTGAACCTGGCGGAACTGCTGCTGTCCCACCCCCGGCACTTCTTCCGCTCGTACTCGGCTGCGGAGCTGTCGCGGCTGATGTCCTTACCCGCAGGGAGCCCCACTACATGAGCACCACCTCAGCCCGCGTCATCGAGCTGAACCTGTACCCCCAGTACTTCGACCTCGTGGCCGCCGGCCGTAAGACCCGGGAAGTCAGGGTGAAGTACCCGAAGTTCGACGGCCTGGCGGTCGGCGACCTGATCTGGTTCGCCGTGAAAGGCACCGACCGGACGTGTATGACGCGGGTGACACGCATCGCCGAGTACGCCTCGTTCGAGGAACTCCTGGACGCCGAAGAGCCCTCCCAGGTGAACCCCGAGGCTTCGCGTGAAGAGCAACTGGCCAACATCCGGCGCATCTATCCGCCGGACAAGGAACGGCTCGGGTGCCTGGCCATCGGTATCGAGCTGGTCGACTAACCCCCACGAGGCCCTCGGCCGCCCCTCGCTTGGGGGGCGGCCGAGGGCCTTTCCGCGTTCCGGGCTCCTCGACGACACGTGCTCCAAAGCCCCCCGACGAGTCGGTGCTTGATCCGCTCCAACCACGTCAGTCTCGTATGACATCGCAGCGACAAGGCGAGTTCAGCCATCTTGGCGGTCAGGAACGGCTGCCCGCTGGCCAGAAGGCGCCGCCACTGCGCATTTGGAGGGGGCCGACTTAGGATCACGGGGATGACCAGTCGTCTGTCGTGCCCAAAGGAGCTCTTGTGGCCGAGCTTGTCCGGCAGCAACACATTGATGCGGATGTGGGGTATCACGGCTTCGGGCTTCAGGAGTCCGACGACGGTGATCTGCCCGTCCCCTTCCCTGACGACTTCAAGCAGGGAGTGTTCCTGAACAACTTTCCGGGGCGTCTGGACATCCTCAGTGCCGGCCACACACATACCGCTGCGGTCACAGTGGAGGTATGGGACGGCGAGCCGCCCAAGCAGGATCCCTCGCGATGGGACGAGCAGGCGGAGACCGACTTCGAGTCGACCAGTGGTGAAGTGGCCGTGTGGTCAATGAGCTTGGGGCGCGCCGACGACGTGATCACCCTTGCCGATTCGGGGGGCTCCTGGCGGGTCCGGGTGAGCTGTGCTGGGCGCAGCGAAGCCAGGGCACTGTCGGAGCAGGAGGGCACGGGCGAAGGCGTGGAGAAGTACCTCGTGCAGTTCTGGCCCGCAACGGCCTGAACACGCACCGGGGCGGGAGCGCCGACAGTCCGACACTCCCGCCGTCCGCACGTCAGGAGACGATCTTCACGATGAAGCCGTCTTCCATCCCGTCGATGACCCGGTTCTTGGCATAGAAGCTGAGCAGCAGGCTGCCGCCCGCACCGTTGTCTTCCTTCGCGATCGGCTTCACGGAGAAGTTGAACTTCTTCGCGTCCGCGTCGTAGTCGTGCTCCGCGGCACCCTCATAGGTGGTGGCGAAGGGATACTCGTCGCACTCGCGCGCGCCACCTTGCGTGTAGTTGGCCCCCCAGTACCGCTTGCACTGTTTGACCGCCGCCTTGCGGTTGTCGTCCTTGCGCGTCTTGTTGACCGTTCGGTGCAGAGGAAGATCCGGCGTCTGACCGGGCACCTTCTTCGCCGACATGTACGGCTTGGTGTCCTGTGGCTTCGTGAACGCCGTCTTGATGTGCTGAGCCACAGCTCGCTCCTCGGCGCCGGCCTTCGTGCTGTAGTTCAGCATCCCGATGTAGGCGAATGAGGCTGCGCCCCGCTTGTCAGGGTTGCCTCCACCGGTGGAGTTCGCCAGATACTTGGCAGCGTCCCAGCGCGGTGGCAGGAAGAACAGGTCGCCCTTGAGGTCGCCGGTGAGCTGGGCGTTGGGTGGCGGTGTGATGGTGATGGACGGCTGGTAGATGGCGGCGATCAGGTCCGTGGAGCCTTGACTGCCCTGCCCGGGCTTGGCGTTGACGGTTTCGTCGAACGAACGCAGTACCTTGAGTTCGGCGAACGTCTTCGTTCCGGGCATGTTGCCGCCCCGGGTGTAGCGGACCGTGGAAGGCCAGCTGTTGGGGATCTTTCCCTTGGTACCGATCTTCATCGCAGGTGCCTCGGTGGTGCCCTGCGATTCCATCTCGGTGAAGTAGTACTTGAAGTTGATCGTGCGGCTGTTCTTGGCGATCGTTCCCACGACCCGCACGTTGAACATGCTCACGCCGGATGGCCTGCCGTTGACAAGCCAGGTCTGCACGAACGAAGCACCAGAACAGGCCGCGAACCGGGACGTGAAGTAGAACTTGTTGGTGGTACCCAAACCCTTCTTGCACTCGTCGAGCGTCATCGTGCGGGCCGGCTCCGGAGCCGCGATCATAGGCGTCGGCGAGGCGGTTGACTCGACAGGTGCGGTGCGGGAAGGCTGAGTCGCCCGCTGCGCGTACGCCGCCGCAGGACCAACCGTCTCGTACGGCAACTGTGCGATCGGCTCCGCGTCCCGGGCAGTGTCCCGCAGACGTTCCATGCCGTCCTCGCTCTGCAGCTCCTCGAGCGATGGCACGGCTGAGCCAATCGGCAGGACGTAGGACTCAACCTCGAGATCAGCCGACGCGTCTGCCTGCGCTATAGAAGGCATAGCCGACAGCAGGGCGACCGCGGTCCCCATGGTGAGCGCCTGTCTGCCGACGCGCCTGAGCCACGATATGCGCATCAAAAACCCCCGAACTCATGCGAATCGAATCAGTGGTCCGAACATGTGGTCGAGAGAAGGTCTATCGGTCAGAGGATCGTACGCACGGGCCACACGCCGGATCTGACGCGATCAGGACTGCTGTTGGCCGAGATCGACTTCTGTATCGACCCAGGGAGTAGGACGCCGGTTTACCCGGTCACCGTTTGCGCAGTGCGCTTCCCGCTGCCATGGGCAGCACCTCGGACGTCGTCAGCGCCCTCCGTACGCCCGGTGGCCTTCGGGCAGCGACCGTGACAGCCGCGGCCGGGGCGTACCGACGGGGAGTTGAACCTGGCGGGACTGGCGGTGCATGGGTCGCGGGACGCGGATGCCAAGGCGATCAAGGGGGCGCGAACGTATCCGTGAGCGCGTTGCGGGTGGCGGAGGTCGCTGGCAGCCTGAGTGCGGTCGTTGGTGAGTGCGGCCGTACCGCTACGGGGGACAGATGCAACCGCGAAGAAGCGCTCTGCTCGGGTCCATCACTGCTGGAGCGGGGGCGGTGGTAAGCATTCTGCTCGGGCCCGTCACCAACTACGCCAGTGAGACGGTCCCTTGGTGGGCAGGCATGCCGAGTGTCGTCTGGGGAGTCTTCGCTCTCCTCGCCGCCTTTAGCGTGGGACTCCTCCTGCTGAGCCGCCGCCTCGACCAGTCGTCCGGCGCGGTCGGTGCTCCCTGCGGGATGGGCTCTGTGGCCAGCTCGGCGCTCATCACCGTGCGGTCCACCTCCTTACGGCCGCCGCACGTCGATCTTTCGCTGGTGCGCGGGCGCGCATCCGAACTCGAGCGGTTGTCGGCACTGCTGACCCGGCCCCCGAACGGTTTCGCGGTGGTGTGCGGTGCCGGAGGTTTCGGCAAGACGACACTGGCAGCGGCGCTGGCCAAGCAGGCGGAGACGGACGGCTTCACCGTCTTCTGGATCGGCTGGCAGGACAGGGACTCCTTCGTCCTCCAGATGACACAGGTCGCCGTCGCGTGCGGCCTGACCGAGGCGGAGCTGCAGGATGCCCGGACCGAGCTCGTCCCGCTGCCCGATGTCGTCTGGCGCCGCTTGGGCAGCGTACGCAACTGGCTTCTGGTCATCGACAACGTGGATCAGGCCGACCAGCTCAGCCTCGATCAGGGTGCCACTGGTGACTACCGGGGATGGGCGCGGCCCGAGGTAAACGGCCTGCTGCTTGTCACGAGTCGGGACACCAGCCGGGAGACCTGGGGCCCGCGTGCGCACATCGTCGAACTCTCCTCGCTGGGCAACCGGGCAGGTGCTCACGTCCTCTGCGACGCGGCCCCACAGGCGGGTTCGCCTGAGGACGCGGAGAAGCTGTCGGAGCGGCTCGGCGGCCTGCCGCTGGCACTTCGCTCGGCCGCTTCCTATCTCTCCCGGCCCGGCAGCCGCTACCGGACGTTCAACGACTACCGTGACGCCCTCGACCATGAGCTTCCCGCGCTGATGGGCGCGACGGGACCCGTGCATCGGGATACCGACGCACGTCAAGTGGTCAGGCACACTTGGGAGTTGTCGCTCGACCAGTTGGAAAGCATGGGGTACCCGGTGGCGCGTCCCCTGATGCGAATGCTGGCCCTTGCGGCGGACGCGCCGATTCCACGCGAGTGGATGACGGTCGGCATGCTCAGATCGGTCACGGGCTTGCGCGTCCGAGGCCGGGACTTGGAGGCCGCGCTGTCGGGACTGCACCAGTACGGCCTCCTCGCATTCAGCGACGGGACGCTGCGAGCGCAGGCTGGTGCTCTGCAGATCCACTCTCTCGTACGTGAGATCAACGAGCTCATCCTCAGCTCGACGGCGGGGGTCGATCCCAGGCTCTGGCGGCGCGCGGCGCTGTTGCGCACCACGGAGCTGGCTGAGCGGATCACGACGGACAGCGTCGACTGGCCGCTGGCCCGCACACTGGCGCCGCATGTGGAGTTGTTGCTCAGCCCGGGGGCTCCGGCACCGGCGGGCAGGGTCGACAATGCCCGGAGCCGGATCCTGAAGAGCCTCTTCGCGGCAGGGGAGTATGCGCTCGCCGCATCCTTGGCCAGGGCGGCGTACGAAGCCGACGTTGCGACGTTCGGAATGGATCACATCCGCACGGACAAGAGGCGGCACACTCTCGCCGCGGCGCTCAACCATCTGGGCATGCACGCCGAAGCCGTCGAACTCCTGCGCCAGACTCTCGCGAACCGCGGCCGCGTGCTGGGCGAGGCACACTACTTCAGCTTGCAGACCAAGATCAGTCTGGGGATGGCGCTCAGCCACCTTGGACAGCACGACGAGGCCATAGCACTGCTGAGGGAGACGGTCGACCAGCGTGTGCGCATCCTGGGACCGGACCACTCCCTGACGCTTATCAGCAGTAACAGTCTGGCCAACGCACTCAGCGGTGCGGGCCGTTACGCCGAGGCCGCACAGATCCACCGACAGACGTTCGAGGCGCGGCTCGCCGCTTTCGGTCCCGACGATGCGTCGGTCCTGCAGAGCAAGAACAACCTGGCCAGCGCCCTCGACGGCATGCGGCAGTACAACGAAGCAGCTGCGATGTTCCGCGAGACGCTGCGGCAGCGCGAAAGTGTCCTCGGCCCCGACCATCCACGCACCCTCGACACTCGTCAGAACCTTGCCCGTGCCCTCTTCCACCTGGGACAGCGAGCCGAAGCTGCCGCCCTGCTGCGGCAGACCCTGGAAGGGCGTGAACGTGCCTTCGGTCCCGACCACACAGCGACGCTCGCGACACGCGAATTCCTCGCGACGGTCGAGACCGGCCCTACGTCAGGTGTCTTCCGAAGGTGGCGACGACGACCGGACCGCGCGACGCCCAATCCATGACCGGCCCGGTGACGAAGGGGGCGCGGCGACGGGCCCGCTCCTGTCGGGATCCTCACCCACAAGACGTCGCAAAGCTGCAGGTCACAGCCTCTCATCGGTAGCCCAGAGACCAGGACGCTAGGAGGTAGCCAGTACCGCGCGCAGGGTCGGTGTGCAGGCTGGTCGGCTTCACCTTGCGGCGGGTACCGTCGCTGATTGCCGCAGTGGAGCCCCGCGCGCTCACCCCTCAGTCCACCCACGCCCTGCAGCACACCCGAAGGCGACGTCGGTGAACGGCGTGATGGCACCCGGCCCAGGGTGTCGTCCAGCCGGTTGAGCAGCACGCCGGCGACGGCCAGCCACTCCAGGCCGTGGCCGAGCACGGGCGCCTGGTCCCAGGTGCCGGTGGCGATCAGGTACGTGGCGAGGAGGGCGCCGGACACCCACCACCCCATGCACTACACGCAGGAGATGAGCGTCACCACGGCCGTACGGACGGCGGAGTCCTGGCTGCGCTCGTGCCGGCGAACACGCGGTCCCGCGCGGGACGGCGAGCTGAGTGCCGCGGTAGCGGCCAGCCCGAATAGGGCGAGGGACGTGAGATTGGTCAAAGCCGCCCCTAGTCGGTCGCAACGATTGCTTCCGGTTTCGATAGGCGGAGCATGATAGGCCACCCGCGCGACATTCAATGTGGGCGTGAACGTTCAGGTCAGAACCGGGAGTTCGATCACGGTTGGCTTGTACGGCGGCTGGGTTCCAGAGCGGGGACAGGCGGGCGTCGGCGGAAGTGCCGATGCAGTGTCCGGGCGGCGCAGGGGGTACGCGCCCTGCCCGTCGGCGTCCCACCTACCGGAATCCTGCCTCCCTGCCCCCGCCCGCGGCTATCGTGGCCAGTGCCACTCGCCTCGGGCCTTGGGGGAACACCGTGTGGAGCCTTCTAGAGCGTCTGCTGCCGTTCCTGAGCGTAGGGACGGCAGTCGCCGTGGCGGTGTGGGACTGGCTCACCGGCAGCCTTCTGGAGCAGCCGAGCCGCGGCCGTAACCGATTTGCCGTCAGCGACGGCGATCCCTTCTCGCATACTGACGGCTCCCCCGTCGTCAACGAGCCCACTCAGACGATTCAAGGCACCACCTTCCACGGGCCGGTGCTGTTCCCGGATTCGCAGGTCAATCATGACCAGCTGCGGTTCGAGGAGCTGAGACGCGCTGCTGAGGACGCCGCCCGTCGCAACGCGATCGAGCAGCCACTGGACGAGCCCTTCGAACAGAGGGCGCCTGAGTCCGATGCGACATGGTGGGTGATCGACGAGCCTCTTTCGTCAGAGGAGGAGCACCGCGTAGCCGAGCAGACAGCCGACTCGATCAACGACACGTTGGCAAGGCTCTTTGTGCGGCTCGGTCCGCCACCCACAGCTCTCGGCGGCAGCGGCGTACCGGTTTCGAACGGTGATGGGGGATCAGCGCAGTGAGCAGTGAGACCCATTTGCCTGCCGGTCAGCCTCCCGAGGATGACGCCGTCCTGTCGGCGGGAGCCCGTATCGCCGCGCAATGGCGTGACCTTGGGGCCGAGCAGCTCGGGGTCGCGCTGCGCGCGATGGAGCCGCAGCTGCGCCGGGAGCACCGTGAGCGGATGCTGGGCATTGAGTTGCAGCGGGAGGCAGAGCAGCGGCGGCACGAGGACCGCCAGCGGGAACGGGCAGAGCGCCGGCACAGGGTTGAGACGGTCACGGGGGCGGTCATCGCGCTGGCCATGCTCGGAGCTGCCGTGTACGTGGCTCCGGTGAATGGTTGGCTGTCCGCGCTCTTATGTGGTCCCAGCCTGCTCGCCCTCGTCAAGGTCTTCGTCTTGAGGCGCAGTGACCCGGAGGACATGCGGGCCGTGTCACTGGCGGGGCGGGGGGCCACCAACGCCGCCGTCCAGGCCCAGCAGCCGCCGCCACAGCCGCCCCCGCAGTCGCCGCCTGTCGTGTAACGGCGCGGGGGCAACGCCCCGCTTCGTGCCCTGGACGCTCCCGCAATCCCCTACCGGCACCCGTGCGGGCGCTTCTACCGTGGAGGTATGCCCGGCAACGCCGAGAAAGCCCACAACGCCCTGACGGCCCGTCGGGAGGCCTTGGAGGGACCGCCGCTGCTCCTGGTAGAGCTGCCCTCCGAAGGCGGCGGCCTGGACCTGCTGATCTACGACGAGGCAGGCGCCGTCGTGGGGGTGTCGTTCGTGCCGGCCGCCCTCGTGGAGCCCGTGGGCGACGTTTCCGGGCGGCGGTGATCGAAAACCCCTGACGACTCCGCGGCACCCCCGAAAGGTGGCCGCTGGCGGCGCCGGAGGTCGAGATGGTCGGACGTGTGGCTCCCAGCTACTCTCGGCAGCACTCCCCCGGGCTGTGACTTCTACGCCGTAATGGATGCATGCTGGACCTGGACCCAGTGCAGTTCCCGTCGGCGAACCGAGTCGGCATGACCTGCTCGTCCTCGACGAGCCCAGTCCGTGTAGGCGGAGAGAGTCGCAGGCCTGGTCATAATCACCCGTAGCTCGGGGCTGATCCGCATGTTGCATCCCGGACGGGCGGTTCTGCGCAGAGTGATTACGGCGTAATCACTTCGATCACTGGGTGGAGCGACTGCGGCGTGCCCGAGGTGGTTGCTTGATGGTCGGCGGTCCGAAGTCTCCGGCCAGCGGAATCTGGGCGCATCGGGGCCGTAGGCGGCCGCTCATGCCGCTACCGCATTGAGGCGGGAGCCCCCTCAGCGAATTCCCGGGAGCCGATGCCAGGCGATTCACATTCTGTGAATCGCTACTGGCCAGGCACACTTCACCTCATGGCAGCCCGCTCCCGAAAGCCCACTCCCCCGACGAAGCCGCTGGTCAGGCAACGCATCCGGATCGGAAGGATGGACGCCGCCGCTGCCGTCGGGGAACTGCGCCAACTCCACGAAGATGCAGCGGATCCCGACGTGGAGCGCATGCCTTCTGGCGACGAGACCTACAGCGCTCTTCTCTACGCAGAGAAGC
The DNA here is from genome assembly GCF_021474405.1 of [Streptosporangium] indianense. Taxonomy (GTDB): domain Bacteria; phylum Actinomycetota; class Actinomycetes; order Streptomycetales; family Streptomycetaceae; genus Streptomyces; species Streptomyces indiaensis. The sequence continues at coordinate 46,502 of NZ_JAKEIO010000030.1, read as the reverse complement.
ACGCCCGTGCCTTGCGCCGGCTCCCGCCGGAGCAGCAGCGGGCAGCCGCCCTCAAGCGTGTCCAGCTGTGGCAATACTTGCGCGAGCAATCCGAAGTCCACCAGGCCAGAGCCGTGGATGATGCACGAGCCGCAGGTGTTGAGTGGCAGGACCTGGCGCCAGCCCTCGCGGTCAAGGCGGCGAGCGCCGCTTACAACAAAGCCAAACGGCTGCAGGCTGCGACCTTGATGGATGATGCCCCCGGCGCAGAGCCTGTACGCCGCACACCCGAAGCAGTCGTTGCGACCGAGCAACGCCGTGTCCGCCAGAGGCGCGCTGAAGAGCGAGCTCAGGAAGCAGCCCAGCAAAAGCACCATCTTGTGATGCCGGCGGCCCAACGGCTGCTGCAGCATCGAGACGATCTCGTCCTGGACGAGGATGCCGAGTACTGGCTGGACGAAGTCGCTGAGGTGCTCTCCAACTGCAGCACACCAACTCAAGCCGTCAGCCTCAGCCGCTACCTGGCTGCCGCAGTCCGAGCCTTGACCAACATCGAAAGACGCACAGCTCGGCCCGCGGCGAAGACGGACGACGCGCGCCTCGCTTTGGCAGCAGCTGCTGAGTTGTGATTGCCAGAGTCGCGCAGCCGCTGCAGATCGACACGGCGCGTCGCACGACCGCTCCTGGCTGCAGACGGCCAGCTGCACTGGAATTTTCGGCTGACTGGCTGGGCTCGCTGTGTCACGACTTGCCTAGGCGAGAGCAAGAGATCGTTCCGCACCGGAGCGGCTTCGCCAGAGTGCTGGGCTTGTGAGTGATTACGCCGTAATCACTCACAAGCCCAGCCTGCGGTGTGGCCCGGTAGCGGGCAGTTGCCCTACCCCCAAAAGAGGGCAAAATGTACATGACAAGTCCTAGCGGGGATGAGTTGGAGCGTCAGCCTCGCACAGGAAAACGTCCCGCCAGGAACTGCTCGAACGTGACCTTACCCACGGCCCGCTCCGGCGTCAGATGCCCGCCCGCCCGGAACCCGCGGTAGGCCTTGCCGGGCAGGCGCACGTTCAGCACTGGACGGCGCCGTCCGCTTGCGCGCAGATAGGCCCGGGCCAACTCCGGAAACGTACGGATCTCGGGGCCGCCCATATCCGGCACCCGCCCCGCGGGCGCCCCGGTTGCGAGCTCGGCCAGGTAGGCGGCAACCTCCTCCACCTCGATCGGCTGGTCGGCGACCTGCGCCGGGAGCAGCATGACCGGGAACTTCGCCGAGCCCTGCAGGACCTGCAGCACCAGGTCGTGGAACTGCGTCGTGCGCAGCACGGTCCAGCCGAGCCCCGACTCCTCGATCAGACCTTCGACGGCAAGCTTGGTCCGGTAGTAGCCAAGCGGCACCCGGTCGACGCCGACGATCGAGATGTACGCCAGATGCCGTGCACCGGCGCGGCGGGCCGCCTCGATCAGATGGCGTGCCGCCTGCTCGTCGCCGCCGCGCGTGTTGGTCGCACAGTGCACAACTGTGTCTATGCCCGCGACGGCAGCGGCCAGCCCGGTGCCCTCGCGCAGGTCCACGGCGTACGGCCGGGAGTGTCGGCTCAGCACTCTAACTTCGTGCCCGTCCGCACGCAGCCGCTCGGTGAGGCGCCGGCCGAGCGTTCCGGTGCCGCCCGTCACCAGGATCGTGGTCATCGCAGTTGCCGTCCCTTCGGTGGGCGGGCGCTCCCCGGTGGAGCGCCCGTCACCCGCTGGGAACCGATGAGCATCCGAAGATGTGACAACCTCTTCGTGTCTGCACTCGCACGCCGCTCACGCCCCGGGAGCCATGGCGGCGAACTGGCGGCCCGCGAAGATGAGTTTGTCCGGGTTGACGACGACCCGCACCTGGGCGATGACGCTCTCGCGCAGTTCGAAGGAGGCGACGGCGATGATCTGCTCCGCCGCGTGCGCCACCAGCGCCGGCGCCCCGTTGACCTCGGCGACCGCGAGGTCCAAGCCGCCTTCGAACCGCTGCGCGCCGCCCACCAGGAAGCGCATGACCGTCTCCCGGCCAACGAGGGGCCGCCGGGCCGCGGTGACCTTGCCGCCGCCGTCGCTCCACCAGGTGACGTCCTCGGCGAGCAGCTTCTCCAGGCCTGCCAGGTCGCCCTCACGTGCCGCTGTAACGAAGGACTCGACGAGTTCGCGTTGCTGCTCGGCTGCCGGTGTGAAGCGGGCCTCGGGCGTCGCCACCCGCTGGATGGCCCTTCGGTACAACTGGCGGCAGTTGGCCTCGCTCAGGTCAAGCACCCCGGCGATGTCCCGATGACCGTAGCCGAATGCCTCGCGCAGCACATAGACCGCACGCTCCGTCGGCGTGAGCCGCTCCAACAGCACCAGCAGCGCCGTCGACACGGCATCGCGCTGCTCGGCCAACTCCATCGGGCCGAGCGACCCGTCCTGCGTGAACACCGGTTCCGGCAACCACGGCCCCACGTACTGCTCGCGCTGCACACGGGCCGAGGTGATCCGGTTAAGGCAGAGGTTGGTGACAACCCTGGCGAGCCAGGCCCCCGGGTGCTCGATCACCACACGGTCGGCGCTGCTCCAGCGCAGATACGCGTCCTGCACCGCATCCTCCGCCTCCTCGGCGGAACCGAGCAACCGGTAGGCCAGGCCGAACATCCTGGGGCGGTGGGCAGCGAACTCCTCGGCGATCCCTGACGTCACGCGCCCAGCCTGCCAGAAGCGCGGGAGCCTCCGGCATCCGGCAGTTGCCTGGATCGGACACCGGCCCACGTGCGGCACCATGCGGTCATCTGGCTCCGCAGCCCCCGCCCAGCCACATGATCAGAACCAGGAACGCGCCCTAAGACATGGCCGCCTATGCCATCGGTTGAGAGTGCCCACGAGACAGGGCTCTGACCACGGGAGTCATCCACGCTGCTGCAACGTGCGGCATCCTGACCACATCTTGTCGAACTGAGTGATTACGCCGTAATCACTCACAGGTCCACCTGCGATGTGGCCCGGTACCGGACAGTCGCCCCACTCCCCCAATGGCCACGGGATGTACATGACAAATATTGGGGGAGAGGAGTTGAGTTGGATAAGCGGTGGCTCGTGGATGAGGGTGGCTGCCTGCTTGGCAGGCGAAGGGACTTGAGTCTCCCGTAGGGGGAGACACAAAGGTGGGGACATGGACGGCGACACGCTCTACTCGATCGGTGAACTCGCTCGACGGACCGGTCTCACGGTCAAGACGATTCGGTTCTACTCCGATCGCGGAATCGTGGCGCCGACGAACCGCAGCCCGGCCGGCTACCGCCTCTACAACATCGACGCCGTCGCACGCCTGGACCTCGTGCGGACCCTGCGCCAGCTGGGACTGGACCTTCCCACGATCCGCAAGGTCGTGGACCGCGAGCTCCCGCTTCCCGAAGTCGCCGCAGCACACGCCGAAGCACTGGCAGTGCAGATCCGCGTCCTGCGCCTGCGGCGCGCGGTGCTGACGGCGGTGGCCGAGCGCGGGTCCACACCTGAGGAGACGGAACTCATGCACCGGCTGGCCCAGCTGTCCGAGGACGAACGCAGACGTCTGATCGGCGATTTCCTCGACGCCGTCTTCGGCGGTCTTGACGCCGCCCCCGCATTCGCGGGAGTCATGCGCTCGATGACCCCCGAGTTGCCCGACAACCCTGAGGCAGAGCAGGTCCAGGCGTGGGTGGAACTGGCTGAAATGTCCCTGGACCCGGGTTTCCGCGCCGTCATGCGGCAGATGGCCCAGGACCAGGCAGCCGAGCAGACCCGAAGCGACATGATGGGCCCGCGCCGCGACATCGCCGCAGCCGTCCGTGACCAGGCCGGCCCGGCCCTGACCGCAGGCATCGACCCGGCCTCACCCCAGGCCGATCCGATCGTCGCGGAGTTCACGGCTAACTACGCGCACCTCCTCGGCTGCCCCGACGACGTCGAGCTTCGCCGCCGGCTGGCGACTCGGCTGGAGAGCGTGAACGACCCACGTAGGGAGCGATACCTCCAGCTGCTCGCAGTGGTCAACGGCTGGCCAGCCCCGGAGAGTCTGGCTCCAGTGTTCGATTGGTCCGTCAAGGCTCTGCGCGTCCGGACTCAGCAATGACGGGGCGGTCGCAACTCGGCATGGGGCGGACGCGGCTGGCGTCGGGTGAAAACGCCGCGGCACATGATCGGTTGATGAGTGGCCCGGTCGTACTTCAGGTGGCTGCGTCGCCGGTCTCTCCCGCTCTCGTTCTTCGCTCCTGGCGCATGGAGGACGTTGCCGCATTGGTCGAGGTGAGCTGGGATCCCGCACTGCGCCAGTGGGCGAGCTCTGTCGTGGACAACGATGCCGATGGGACACGCTGGGTGCAGGCTCAGCAGCAGGGCTGGGCAGCGGGGGACCGGTTCGGCTTCGCCGTCCTTAAGGCACAACCCGGTTCAGTTCGTGAACAGTTGGTGGGCAGCGTGGTCCTCAAGGAAGTCAGCTCCGGCAAACCGGCGGCCGAAGTGGGCTACTGGACTGCGGCGCACGCTCGCGGGCGGGGGAGTGGCCTCCCGCGCTCTGGAGGCGCTCACCAGCTGGGCCTTCGACACCTTCGAAGCCGACGGACTGGAGCGTCTCGAACTCCTGCACCAGGTGGACAACCTGGCATCGTGCCGGGTTGCACAGAAGAGCCGCTACGGCTTCGACACTATCCTGCCCGCGGCACCGCCCTCCTTCCCCCGCGATGGCCACCTGCACATACGGCGCACGAGTGCCTGAGGTCTTCCCGGCTTTCTGCGGATCGGCTGAGGCTGCTCACGCCGAGAGGGTCTCGGGGCGTTCGGCGAGGTGGCCGCGTTCGAAGCGCGCCCCGGCATGGACGAGAGCGACGAGGTGGGGTGCGTTCACAGCCCGCCAGCGGGCCTGGGCTGACCCGACTAGCTTGAAAACCATCGCCAGCCCGGCGGCCCGGCTGCCGGCACCCCCTTCGTCACCTTAGTCCGCAGCCGCACGGTGGCGAACGTCGACTCGATCGGATTCGTGCTCCGCAGATGAACCCAGTGCTCGGCGGGGAAGTCGTAGAACGCCAGCAGCTCGTCCTCATCGTGCACGATCTCCTTGACTGCCTTGATGTCTGCTCGGCACCCCGACCCATCTTGTCGAGCTGAGTGATTACGCCGTAATCACTCCCGGCACTGCTATGCCGCGAGCCGTGCTCTCACCGCCGGTGTAGCCGCTCATCCTGCGCCAACGTCATGCCAGACGTCGGGTCGAGCACAGGCCGGGAGAGCTGATCCTTCCGAGCGGCGTGCATCAGGACACAGCCAGCAGCTCGCCGCTCGATAGCACTGCCAGGTGAACATCGCCTGGTCGAACCGTCGCTTGCCCAAGTCTTGCCGACGGAGCAACCAGTACAACGTGCCGCCATCGCCCCACATCATCTCGGCGGCGGCCTCACTGTTGAACTGCGCCAGCAGAAGCCAGCGGGGGATCGTCCCAGGACACCGTCCTGCCAACACGGCCTGCACGATCTCCACCTCTACCGAGTTCTGCCTGCAGCCCATGGCCACCGAGCTGGTGGCCGGCTGTCTCACCAATGCCCACCGCACAACGAGGAACTCCTGAGTGCCAGGGTGGTCGTAGCGCTGCCGGGCGGAGTATCGGGCGCGCGGACTGTACACGGGTCTGCCAGCACGAGGGCCTTGCCGCCGACCCGGTTGCAGGCTCCGGTTGAGGCTCGTTCGCGTCCTGCTTCCTGCACGGCCCCGCGCGGGATGGCCCCTGCGGCGGCGCGTTGATTACGGCGTAATCGGCTGGGGGAGTGCCTGACATCTATCAACTTGGTCTAAGTAACGTGTCGATGCTGCACTTGATCATGCGCGTTAGTATGGTGTCCTGCATGAGTTCGCCAGCCACTTCCAGCGACCGCGAGAAGGTCGTCTCCAAGCTGCCGGGATGGCTCCGGCAGAACCTCAAAATCAGAGCCGCCCAGTACGGCATCGAGATTCAGGCCGCCGTCGAGCAAGGCATCACCGACTGGTGCAGCCTCGCCTCCACGCCTGCCACCATCGACACCGCCGGTGCCGACTCCTTCTCCACCTTCCTGCCCCCCGGGCAGTGGGAGGAGTTCCGTCAGGTCACCGCTGACCGCCGTGTCTCCCTCATCCAGGGGCTGGCCCAGTCCGTCCAGCTATGGCTCGACGCCAACCCCGCCCCAGAGGTCGAGCGACCCACGATCACCCGCCGCATCGTCGTCTGCAACCAGAAGGGAGGGGTAGGCAAGACCGCCATCACCGCCGGACTGGGGGAGGCCCTGGCCGAGGACCCCAACAGGCTCCACCCCGTACGGGTTGCCAAGGCTCTCACCAAGGCCCTACGCGCAAGCGAAACGCACAACGACGAGCCAGAGGCAGGAGCCGATCCGCTCGACATCGAGAACCTGCCCGGCCCGGGGCTGCGAGTTCTCCTCGTCGACTTCGACCCGCAATGCCACCTCACCAATCAACTCGGCGGCAGCCCACTGCCGTTGAACGGCGACAGCCTCACCAATCACATGGCAGGCGACCCCAAGGGCGACCTGCGTGACCTCATCATCTCCGTCGATGACGACAATTTCGGTGGCCGCCTCCACCTTCTGCCCGCCTGCAACGACGCCTTCCTGCTCGACGTTCGCCTGTCGGCCGTGCGCGCCCGGGAAGCCGCACTCGAGCGGGCTCTCGCCCCGCTCGAAGCCGATTACGACGTAATCATTGTCGACTGCCCGCCCAGCCTCGGCCTCAGCATGGACGCCGCCGCCTACTACGGGCGCCGCCGCGACGGCGAGAAGCCCGGCCAGTCCGGCGCCCTCATCGTCGTCCAAGCCGAAGACAGCTCCGCCGACGCCTACGAACTGCTCACCACCCAGATCGACGACCTGCGCAGCGACCTCCAAGTCGACATCGACTACCTCGGCATCGTCGTCAACCTGTACGACTCCCGCCGCGGATACATCGCGACTTCTTCCCTGCAGGGATGGGTGGACATAAAGGATCCGCGAGTCGTCGGCCTCATCGGCGACCTCAAGGAACAGAAGGAAGCAGTGCGCGTCAAGAAACCCCTACTGTCCTACGCACCCAAGTCTCAGCAGGCCGTCGGCATGCGCGCCTTGGCAAGGGAGGTCTCGTGAGCAAGGCCGACCAGTTGGGCTCCGGCCGATTCGGCGGAGCGGTACGCACGGTCAGCGCCCGCCGCCAAGCCGTCGCAGCCGCCACCGGAGTCCCCACCGAGGGCATCGCCCCACCCACGGAGCTACCCGTCCAGCGGATCAGCCCTAACCCCGACAATCCCCGCTCCACTCTCGGGGACCTCACCGACCTAGCCGGCAGTCTCAAGACCCACGGCCAGAAGCAGGCCATCACGGTCATGAACCGCGACGCCTACGTCAAGATCAACCCAGAACGCGAGACCGACCTCGAGCCCGACACCACGCACGTCGTAATCGACGGCAGCAGCCGCCTTGCAGCTGCCCGAGAAGCCGGCCTCGCCACACTCAAGGTCATGGTCAGCGACGAGCAGGGAACCACCCCCGAAGAACTGCTCGAATCCGCTCTCGTGGCCAACATCCACCGCCAGGACCTCGAAGAACTCGACGAAGCCCGCGCCCTCCAGCGCCTGTTGGACATTCACGGCAGCCAACGAGCCCTCGCTAAGCGCCTCCACCGCTCCCAAGGCTGGATCTCCCAGCGGCTGGCACTTCTCAAACTGAGCCCCGAACTCCAAGCCCGCATCGGCCAGGAGCCCATCGACCTGCTGCGCGCAGTCGGCAACAAGCCAACCGACCAGCAAAAAGCCGCTCTAGAAGAGCTCAAGGCAGAGCGCGCGAGCAAGGAGGAAGCAGCTCGCGCATCGAAGCACCGCACGCCTCGACGCACAAGTGACGCCGACGAGCACGACACCGGCAGTCAACCTGCAGCATCTCGAGGAGCGCTCTCCCAACCCACGGAAGCCACCACACCAGTCGCCACACCCGCCCAGGAAGCCGAGAAGACCGGTCGCCATTACGACGTAATGGAGGATGACGGCTCGGGCGCACCGCCGTCTGCCACCTCTCCGAGGCACGAGACCGGCGACGAACCGGCCCGCACAGGGGAGCGAGCGACAGCACTTCCCGTACAGTCCACCGCAGCCGAGGCCACGGCCGGAGGGGAGCAGCAGCTCAAGCGGTTCCCCTATGAGGATGGCGAGTCCGCGGCGATGTACTTGATCCACAGGATGTCGCCGGTTGAGTTCGAGAAGATGTTGGACCGGCTCATCGCTCATAGGGACAGCCGGGCCGTCTCTGCTGGGTGACCTTGCGGACCGAACAACCAATCTGCGAAGCGTGAGGGCCGATTCCCGCTTGCGGGGACCGGCCCTCAGCTCCCCCGCCGCAGTCCGGTTTCCGGTTGTTGACGGTATAGCGCGAGCAACTTGGGGACCCACGTCAGCCTCTGGCCTGGACATCGACCACATGGTGCCCCTCGCTGAAGCATGGGACAGCGGGGCATCGGCTTGGACGGCGCAGCGCCGCGAGCAGTACGCGAACGACCAGGGTCACGAGGCGTCGCTCGTCGCGGTCACCGCCCGCTCGAACCGTAGCAAGGCCGATCAGGACCCGGCCCAGTGGCTTCCGCCCGCCGCCGATGCGCACTGCCGCTACGCCGGAGAGTGGGTGGCCACCAAGCTCGGCTGGCGTCTGGCGGCTGACGAACTGGAGCTGGGGGCCCTGCGTGAGCTGGGCGGGGCCTGTCCGGGGCAGACGGTGGCGTATGAGCTGGCTCCCTAAGTTTCGGAGACCACAGCCGATCGGTCTGCCATGCCGCTCTCGGCGGGCAGACCGAGCCGATCGGGAACGGGTACGAGCGTTGCGATCGGCTGCTCGACTGATGGCGGTCACCATCGCCCGCCCCACCGAGATGCAGCGCGTGCCCCGCCCTGAGGCCCCATGACCAGCTTGCACCCCCAGTGGAACGGCGGTTGAACCATCTGCGGAAAGGCCGTCTTGCAATGGGGTCACTCCTCCGACGCTTCAGTCGCGTCGCGGATGACCGGACGATAGTCCCCGGAGCCGCACGCCAAGTGTGAGGTTCCGCCGAGGCTCAATCAGCAGTCCGCGGACGCGACCTGCGCCTTCTGCCCGGCAGCAGCCAGCCCGGTGTGCAGAGACAAATCCCCAGATGGCACAGCGGGTCCCGGCGGGGGACGTGAAGGGGGCAGGGGTGGCTGATTGTGTGAGGCTCCGTTGACTCTCCTGTGAAGTGCATGATCGCATCCGCTGAGCCGATCGCGAAGTGTGCGCGGTCGGCTGCTTGACGTGCGCGTCTGACCAGCGCGTAACGAAGCGTCATACAGGGGAGTAGATGTGCGACTCAGACGAGTCTTGATACCGGCGGCTGCGCTGGCTCTGATCACCAGTGGCATGGGGGTATCCACAGCCGCGAGTACAGAGCCCACCAAGCCGCCATCGTCGATGGCCACGAAGTTGGCGATAGAGCAGCCCGGGACGGAAAAGCCGCAAACAGTCCCGCCGCGCAAGAATGCGCCCGAAGCCGAAGCCTGCCCGCAACTTAGGGGACAGGCGACAGCCGCGGAGGCGAAGGCGACAGCGCTGTGCATGGAGCGCGTCCCCGCTGGTGAAGCGCCAGCGAAAGTGAAGCGGGCCGCAGCCGTCGATGACGTCACCTGGTGCGACGGCAAGGAGATGGGCAAGCCCTACGTGACCCGCACCTCCATCTGTGAGAACCAGGTGATCCACGCCATCCTGTTCGAACCGACAACGAAGGAGCTCCTCGGGGAGGCCTGGTACACCATCAAGCAGGAGGTCAATACCCAAACCTCCGACGTGCACTTCAACGAGGACTTCTTCCTGCGGGTGCAGGCCGTCAGCGGAGGCCTAACTGCAGGCTTTAACCTGCAGATCAAGGGGAAGTGCGTCGCTACGTCGGCATGCCATCAAGGTCCTGGCCCGTGGACCGGGCCGGCTCCGGTGAAGCTGCTGTCCGAGAAAGAAGGCACCTGGCAGCGTTCGTGGAAGAACACGACCAAGAACGACACGCTCATGCTGGGTTACGAGCTCACTGCCACGTACGGTGCGGCCAAGTCCACGCTCGAGTGGGGCGCGAACCAGAGCCGAGCGTGGGAAGTCCGCTGCGACAACGAGGTGGACAAGTTCGCCGGGTGTGTTGTTCCGCTGTACATCCCGACCTTCGAGGTCAAGTCCAAGTACAAGGAAGCGCGGCAGTTCATCGGCATGGTGCAAGCGAGCATGTCGAGCCACCCCGGCTGGGAGGGCAAAGGCCAGCCGCTGACGCGCGAAGCCGATGACAAGGTGGCCCAGAAGAACCGGGACATCGTCTGCGACAGCACCTTCAAGGCCGACCCCTCGACTCCGAAGCCCGCCCAGTGCGACGAGTACCCCTTCGCCAAGTCGAAGCAGAGCGGCGCCCAGCAGGGCGTCACCTCGGGCAAGGTCTGCCAGCAGTACACCGTGAGGGCCTCGACCCTCGAGGGCAAGCAATACCTCGACCTCACCTGGCCCGGCCTGAAAGAGGGCAAGATGCCGCCCGCGAACGCCAGGTGCGCCCGGGCCAGCATGCCTAAGAACCAGAACGAGGGCGTCGGCGGCGACTTGGGCCGGTTCACCAAGGCCCAGCGACTTCTTGGCGGCGACGGATACTGGGTCGACGCAGGAAACAAGCTGTAACCGCCTTATCCCACGTTGCTGGCCGGCCGCTGACGAGGCAGGTCGGCCAGCAACGACCGAAGCCGCAACAAGGAACCCGACGGGGCACCACAGTGACCACTGAAATCTTCCCGAACCGCCAGATCTACCAGTTCGGCTACTGTGCCGTCTTCGTAAAGGGTGTCACCCCCGCCGAACTGCTGGCCCGTGTGGGAGGCGAAGGGCTCCACCCCGTCGCGTTGACCCGAACCGAGTCCGCGCTCATCGAGGCCCTCGGCGAGGACATCGACGAAGACGATGTGCCAGAGGTGGACTTGGACCAGCTGCAGGACAGTGGAGTCCTCGCCGAAGACGGCCCCGTCCTCCGGGCCGGCGAACACGAAGGCTGGTCATTCGTGATCGAGCCCGAAGGCTCGTACCTGGCAGCAGACGACATCCTCACGTCCGTCTCACAGGGAACAGTGGCTCTCTGCCTGCGGGACAGCGAGTCGGGCTCCAGCTGGATCTCCTACGCTCAAGGTGGCGAAATCCTCTCCTCCTTCGACCCGCTCTTCCCAGACAGCGACTACGGCACGCGGCCTGAAGCGCTCGAGCAGCTCACCGGGCATGTGGCAGCAATCAGAAGCGGTGACCGTGCCGACGCGTACGAAAACGCAGTGCGAGCGATCCAGCAGCGGCTGCAGTGCACGGTCCCGACGGCAGCTGATGAGAGCCGCCTCCTCACTATCAAGATCGAGGACGGTTACTGAGCCCTACGCAGTGGCCAGGCCACCGGTGTGCCTCCGCAACAGAACGTGTGGCTGGCACCCTCACTCAAGGCCGCTACCAACAACGCGAATCCCCTGGCTGGACTGAGCCAGAATCCACCCGGACAACCACCTGTGACGCACCCAGGCAGGAACCCAGACACCACGCTTGAGAATCAGTTGACCGGACTCTCCGTGGGCGGTTACTCGCCGAAGAGCGCCACCTGAGTTACGTCGATGTTGTCCGGACGCGATGTGCGCGAGCGGAGTGTCACCACCGGCCGGCCGCGTCATAGCAGCTTCCATGACCTCGGGCTGCACCCTGTGCTGCGACCGGAATGGTTCGCCGGATTAGGTGCGGACGAGCAGTTTGAATGGGCTGGGCAGTCTGTGTTCCGGGGGTGAGAAGATCGCGGCGTGACTATCACCCTGCGTGACTTTGATGGTGAGCACTTGCTGGCGCTCAATGCCGGCAACCTGGCCGCTGATGCAGCAGTGGTTGCCGCCGGACACGAGCCGAACGGGTACTTCTGGGAAGGTCTTGTGCAGTTCGCCTGGCCGGATCTTGCTGAGCGCATCGACTTCGACAGCGAGGGCGGCATGTTCTGTGCGCTCGGGAGCTTGATTGACCTCACGGAGCTCAAGACCGCCCTTGAGCCTGTGATCTCGAGCCCCAGCGCGGTTCGCGAGCTTGTTGCCCGTGCGGAGACGGCAGGCTTTGAGTTCGACGACTGATGCTGTGCCCAGCAGGTCTGCAAGTTCAGGCCGCAAGCTGGAGAGATCTGCCGCCCCAGCGGATGTGTTTTCTCGCTACGGATGCGCGCGTTCGCGTCGTTGGGCGGCGAGGACGTCCGGGTGGCGGGCGTTCTCGTTGCGCCAGCGCAGGTAGGCATGCAGGGCGCGGGTCTGGACGGTGTGGTTGGGGTGGTTCGAGTTGGCGAGGGTTGAACTGCCGCAGGGGCCCGAAGTGGGCCTCGATCGGATTGGCCCAGGACGCATAGGTCGGGGTGAAACAGAGCTCGACCTTGCCCCGGTCGGCCCAGCGACGGATCCGCCGGTTCAGGTGCGCGGACAGGTTGTCGAGGATCACGTAGATCGGGGCGCCGTCCGAGTGGGCCGCGTGGATCGACCGCAGTGCCGCCCAGGTGTGGTCGATGCCCTTGCGGCGGCGGATAACTCCCCAGAGCCGGTCGTCGCCGACCGAGTAACAGCCGTGGAAGTAGGTGATGCCGTGGGTGCGTCGGTAGGTCACTGGCAGCTGGTCCGGATTCGACCGGGGAGCCCAGCACGATCCTGCGATCGGACGGAACTTGTGGCCTCTTTGCGCCAGGCATCCGTTGATGCCGGACCATTCCAAAAGTCCACGACGCAGGCTGCTGCCTGATGGCTTCCCGCTATGCACCATCGCGCGATGGGAATTGTTGGTCAGCTACCTACCCCGAGGTAGGTAGCCCAGCTGCTCGGCCCGCGTCGCTTTTCCACAGCACGCGCAGGTGGTGGTCCCCAGGGCGTGCAATCATGCGATCTTCGACGAACGTCTATGAACACCAGATCGCTGTGCCGAGGACGTGGCCAGCCATCCGTCGATTGCCCCTCTCGCCGTTGTGCGCCTTGGAGGCCGGCGGGGAGGGGAGAGGCGGCGCTCCGGGGTCAGTCTGTCAGGGCGGAGTCGGTTGCCCCGCCGTGCCAGCTCCATCTCAAGCGGTGGTGTTGAGGAGGCTGCTGCCCAGGGAGGTGGTGGTGTGAATGGCGGTGTTCTGGTTGCGAACGGTGCTGGTGAGCCCAGCGGTGCGTAGAACTGTCGCGTGCTGGCTGGCGCTGGCCGGAGAGATACCGGCATGGTGGGCGAGTTCGGTGGTGGTGCAACCGGGATGGTGGGCCACGGTCCAAAGCACGATGGCCCGGGTGTGGCCGAGGAGCGTGGTCAGGGAGTCGGGGACGGTGCTGAGAGTCCGTGCGGTCTCCGTAGGCGGCAGGACGAGGTCTGTGTCGTCACGGCGGACCGGGTAGGTCAGATACGGCTGAGGTTCGGCGCTCACGCCCAGCACAGGGGATGCGACGCCGAAGACCGACGGAATCAACAGCAGGCCGCGACCGGAGAGATGGATATCGTCGTCCGCACCGCTGGCCATGGTGAGTTCCAGAACAGGCGGCTTCCACTTGATGTGTCGGGGGTCGAGTCCGGACAGCAAGGCATGAAGTCCGCCATGGGCGACCTGACGTCTGCGCAGCGCATGGTCCGCGGCGCTCAGAGCATCGAGACCCGCCTGGTAGGGAGCGATGACGCGCTGGTGCACGTGGGCTGCGACATCGGTCAACTCCAGCAGCAGCCCTTTGTCGCTTCCAAGCGATCGCGTCCAAGCCGGCACCAGGCGCTGACGGTTGCGGTCGGCCCAGACCTCCACATCCTTCCGGACATGGGCAGCAGGCATAGCCCGGATCTGATCCAGCGCCTCTCCGATGTCCTCAGCCGGGTAACCCAGGAAGCCTACCGACCAGCCCGTTGACGGGATCAGATCGAACAACTGCTGCACCTTTGGGGACAGGCGCCGCAATGATTCACGCCTCCACGTCTCGAACCGGGTCGGATGACTGCGCTCCTGCAGTTGCCGCAGCGCGATGTTCAGCTCAAGGAACGGACGGGGTGATTCCGCGAAACGCGTTCGGGCCATGTCCTCGGTGGTGAAGTGGATGCGTACTGGCATGGCACCGAGCATGTCCAGGATGTCGTTATTCGGGCTAGGTCAAATCACGTCGACGCTCGATTCGCCGCTCAGTCATCCTGGCCAACATCCCGTCGGATCGAAGGCAAGCATTGGGAGGACACAGCCAATGAAGCGCAGGTTAGCCCTCGTAGCCGCCGCACTCACTGCGACTGCGACGATCAGCATCGCTGTGCCAGCAACTGCTGCTGAAACAGCATGGAAGCCTCCGACATGCAGCGATCATGTGGGCAATACCGCTGTGTGGACTGACTGCAAGGGCAACGGTTCACACAGCTGGGTCAAGCTGAAGTACGTGTGCTGGACGCCTTGGGGCGAGAACTACCACGAAACTCCGTGGGTGCCCGTCGGCCCCACAGAGCGGACCAAGATCAGCGAAGAGTGCACATTCGAGGCCCTGGACGCGTACTCCACTTCCCGGGCCCGCTGACCCACCACAAGAGGCGGCTCTTGATGGTCGTCTTGGTCGGGTTGCCTTCGATGAGGCAACCCGACCAAGAGCCTCACCCTGGATGGGCCCCTACCGGCCGGAACGGCCCCTTGGTCGCCGGTACGGTGGCGGGCTCACTTACCTCGATCTGGTGTCGAACCGCTCCGGCCACAGGGTTTCAGGCTGAGAGGGCCGTCGGGGGAGTCGGGCGGCCTGCCCCAGGCGATCGAGGCCACCAGGGAACTTGCCCGCGTACTGATCTGCGGCTGGGGGTCATTGTCTGGACGGACGGCTTCTCTGCTGCTCCGGGCGCCGTTCAAGGCCATGTTGCTTGTTCTGTCGTGATCGGCTGACGGTCAGTCCGGAGCGCGCGACACTGGATTCGTGCCGTCGTTGTCGCGAGTGTCGGATACCGCCCTGCGCCGAAGCGGCTTTGTTCTGGCGGCGGTTGCAGTGGTGGCCGCCGGTCTGACGGTGTTTCTGGGGCATGGGCTGCGGTTTCCGGCGGAGGCGGGGGACCAGCCGGTTCCGTATGCGCAACTGTTCGGTGTGACGCTGGCGCTTCCGGCGAGCGTGGTGCTGATCGGCGCACGCCCGCGCAATTCGATCGGCTGGCTGCTGCTGGCCGTCCCGGTGTTCGGCACGGCCCAGGATGTCGCCTCGGTCTACGCGGTGCGCGCCCAGGCCAGGCCCGAGGAGCGACTGCCCTGGGGGAGCCTGGCTTACTCGCTGGGCAACGCGCTGTGGGTGCCGGCACTCTGCCTGCTGATCATGTTGGTCATCTTCTATCCGCAGGGTCGGCCGGCCTCCGCCGCATGGGCCTTGCTGACATGGCCCCTTGGCATCGGTGCCCTCCTGGCGACGCTCGGCATGGCCACAGCGGCCCGGCCCGCTGCGGAGTACTACCGGGGCGAGGGCCCCGTCGTCCAGCTGCCGGCCGTGTGGACGCACGTGCTGACGCTCGGTGGAGCAGGGCTTGCGGCCATTGCGACGGTGCTGGTCCTGGGAGGTGCTTGCGTGCGCGTGCGGCGAGCCGCCGCGCCGGAGCGTCAGCAACTGCTTTGGCTCCTGTCGGGGTTAGGGCTGCTGCTCGGCGTGTCGTTCGTGCCCGCAGGGGAGTGGCTGCTGCCGCCGGCCCTGGCGTCGGTCTCCTTCGCCGTCACGGTGGGCGTGCTGTGGTACCGGTTGCTCGGCATCGAGCTCATCCTGCGGCGCACGCTGCTGTACGGCGGGCTCACCGCGGCGGTCCTGTGCGTGTACGGCGGGGTGACCGCCGCCCTCTCCACGGCCGTGTCGGCAGGGCCGGTACCCGCGGTGGTGGCGGCCGCCGTGGTGGCCGTGCTGCTCACTCCAGTAAGGGACCGTCTGCAGCGGGCGGTCGACCGGGTCGTCTACGGTGCCCGCCATGATCCGCTGCTCCCCTTGCGGCATTTGGGCAGCCAGGTGTCCGCAGGTGCGGCCGACGTCCTGCCCGTTGTCGTGAAGGCGGTGGCCTCAGCGGTGCGTGCGCCCTACGTCGCACTCACCGCAGCCGACGGGACCCTCCTCGCGGAGACCGGGACACGGTCGGAGCCGATGCTGGTGCGACCGCTCACGGTGGCCGGGTCGCACGTCGCCGACCTTGCGATCCGTCCGGCCGAGCGCGACGGTCTCGCTGCCACTGATGCCCGGATCGTCGATGCCCTGACGGCACCGGTGGCGCTGATCGTGCACACCCAGCACCTCAACCGCGAGCTCCAGGCCGCCCGTCGGCGTGCCGCGGACGCGTCCTCAGCGGAACGCGCCCGTATCCGCCACGACCTGCACGACGGCCTGGGGCCTTCGCTCGCCGGTGTCGCGCTGGGTCTTGAGGCGGTGGAAACGTCCGTCGCGGGTCATCCCGCGGAGCTGGACGCTCTCGTCCGCCGACTCCGGACGGAAGTCGCCGCCGCGATCGACGACATCCGACGCGTCATCGACGCGCTTCGCCCGGTGGCGCTCGATCTGCACAGCCTGGTCGCGGCCCTGCGTGAGCGGGCGGAGATCCTGACCCGGACGACGGGCGGTCGCCCACGGGTCACAGTGGAGGCACCCGACGATGCCCCCGTGCTTCCGGAGCAGGTCGAGACCGCGGTCTACCGGATCGCCGACGAAGCGCTCACCAACGTGGTCAAGCACGCCTGCGCCTCGCAATGCCTGGTCCGTCTGACGTTCGGTGCGGACCTGGTCCTGGAGGTGCTCGACGACGGTCGGGGCCCGTATCCAGCCCGTTCCCGCGACGGAGGGGTGGGGCTGGTCTCCATGCGCCGCCGGGCCGAGGAACTGGGCGGCAGTTTCCGGTTCGTCCACAGTCGCCGCCAGGGCCACCGCGTATACGTCCGGCTCCCCCTGCCGGCATGAGACGACCCTCCCCGCCCCGGAGCAGTGTCGTCATTCACGTTCGCGTGCACCGTCCTGCGGGCCAGCGAGGCCTGCGTCGCGCGCACGGGCCACCACGGCCGCCCTGCTGGCGGCCCCGAGTTTGTTCATGATGGCCGACACATGGTTGCGGACGGTCTTCTCGGCGAGGAAGAGGCGTCGGGCGATGGCGTGGTTGCTGTCCCCTTCGGCCACGAGCTCGAGGATCTCCCGCTCGCGGTCGGTCAGGTCGGGAAAGACCTGCGCCGCGTACCGGCGCTGGGGCTGGGTGAAGAAGGCGCTGATGCGCCCGGCGACGGCCTCACCGTAGACCGCGCTTCCGGAGGCGACGGCCAGCACCGCACGCGCGATCTCGGTACGGTCTGCGCCCTTGAGGAGATAGCCACGTGCTCCCGCGCGCAGGGCTCCGACGAGTGCCTCGTCGTCCTCGTGCATGGTCAGTACCAGGATCCCCGTACCGGGGTGGCCGTCCTGCAGCAGGCGGATGGCTGCGGTTCCGTCCAGGTGGGGCATGGCGAGGTCGGTGAGGACGACGTCGGGCCGCGTGTCCTCCACCAAGGCGAGCAGGGCATTGCCGTCCTCCGCTTCGCCCACGACCTCGATGCCGTCATGGCTCGTCAACGCGGCGCGCAGGCCGAAACGGAACATGGGGTGGTCGTCGGCGATGACCACACGCACCGGGCTGTCCGTACTCATTGGGGCGTCTCCAGGGGCAGGGTGACGGTGACGACGGTCCCGCAGTCCGCGGGCGCGATGACGAGTCGCCCGCCCACGGCCTGGGCACGACGATGCATCGAGGCCACTCCCACGCCTGCGGAGGGGTCGGACGGGATACCGGTTCCGTCGTCGCGGACGGTGATGTGCAGGGTTTGGCCTTCGGCGCTCACCTCTACGTCGGCGTGTTGTGCGGCGGCATGGCGGGCGACGTTGGTGAGGGCTTCGCCGATGATGCGGTAGGCGGCGCTTTCCACGTCAGGGGCCAGCGCCGGCAGCATCGACGTCCGCACCTCGACTGCCACCGACGGCGCCAGGGACAGGGCGTGCCGGCGGATGGCCTCGGCGAGCCCGTAGCGGTCGAGAGCCGCCGGGCGCAGGCCGTCGATGATGCGACGGATCTCGGCGACGGCACCGCTCACCTCCTCTCGGGTGCGCTCCACCAGGTGCGCGACAGAGGTCGTCTCCCCCTTGGACAGGCCGTCGGTCGCGGCCTGCAGGCCAAGGCTGATGCCGGCCAGCGACGGGCCGAGGCCGTCGTGCAGGTCCCTGTGCAGCCGGTCGCGTTCGGCGCGGGTCGCGTCGACGACCCGGTCCCGTTCGGCGGCGACGTCGTCGGTCAACTGGCGCGCTCTGACCACCACTGCGATCTGGTGGCCCAGGGCCGTGAGTAGCCGCTTGTCGTCCGGGCCGTAGGGTTCGCCGGGCGTGCGGTCCGCGACGGCCATGGTCCCCAACGTTTTTCCGGCGAGACGCAGTTGGAGCGTGTGCCCCTCGGGCGGGACCCGGCCCAGGGTGGCCAGGACGTTCCCGTCGGGGTCGGCCACGGTCACAGCAGGGGAGCGGACGGCCTCGCGTACGGCGCCGAGCGCGACCGGCAGCAGATCGTGGTCCTCGACGTCGGCCATCCGGTCGCCGAGCCCGGACAGCGCGCGTAACGGATCGCGCCGGGCGCCGTAGATCCACCAGTCCACCGCCTGCTGCAGCCGCTCCCTTGCCGGAGTGAAAGCGATGGCCACGACCGCGGCCGCAAGGACACCCGGCAGCGGGCCACGGCTCCAGACCGCCCCAAGCGCGGTGGTGGCCAGCATGTAGACGGCGATGACGACCACCGTGAGCGTTCCGTAGACGAAGCCGCGGCGCATGATGGCCTCGACGCCGAGCATCCGATAGCGCAGGATGCCGATCGCCACCGCCACGGGAACCAGACCAATGAGGCAGGCACGTGCGGCGGGCCCGAGGATGAACTGAAGCGTCAGCAGGAGGATGAGCACCGCCACCATCCATGCCAGCTGCTGGCGTTCGGGAGGCCGGGACCTGACCAGAAACGCCAGCGTGTGCCCGGTGACGACCATGGAGCACAGACCGATCACCACGAGGCAGGTGCCGTTGATCACCCCGCTCACGGCGGGGGAGAAGGCCACCGGCGGTGTGCCGCCGGGCACGATGTCGTCATACGCCGCGGAGTCGAAGGGCGCGCATACGGTCAGTACGGTGATGGCCGCCGCTGCCGCGCCGACCGGCCACCACAGCCACCTGCGCGTCGGCCTGCCCCGCGGATACAGCGCCATGACGACCGTCGGCAGGGAGAACACCACTAGGTAGTGGGCCCCGCTGGCCACGGCAACGGCCATAGGCACACCCGGCCAGTCCGCATCGGCGACGAACATCCCGTAGCCGTCGTAGGCCGCGAGCCCCACCTGCCAGGCCCCGACCGCGCCCAGTACGAGGAACAACCACCCGAGCGCATTGCGCGGGCGTAACGACGCCACCACGGCGCCGGTGACGGCCCAAGAGAAGAGCGCCATGCCGAGCAGGATCTCGCCGAGATCGCCGCCCTGCGGCTGCCGAGTGCCGTCGGGCAAGGCGGCGACCCAGCCGGCGAACCCGACCGCCGCCGCGCTGGACACCACCACCGACCACACGATCGCGCGCACGGCCACACCCCCATTCTTCTGGACCTCCCCCTTCGACGGCCAGCCACCACAAGCCCCGCTTTCCGACGCGGTGCTGGAGGAAACAGTGCGCGATGCGCGAGGCCTGCGCATGAGGCAGGGGTCCCGGTCCTGCGGGACACAGTGCCCAGGACACCGCTCCCGCGGCGCCGGGCGACGTGCCCGCCCCGGCCGGGACAGCCAGCTCAAGCGGCCGGGCTCCTGGGCGGACGACAGTTGATCTGCCTCGGCCCGGGCGATCGGAGCACGGAGCTGAGGACCACAACACAGCACGAAACGAGGGGTCATGGCGATCTACCGCATCAACGTCCACACCGGAAACCTGAGTCCGCTCGCGGGTGCCGGCACCGACGCCAACGTCTACATCACCTTGTACGGCGACAAGGGCGGCAGCGACGAGCTCAACCTTGACAACGCCGGCAACAACTTCGAACAGGGAGCGGTCGACACGTTCGCGCTCCACCTGGCCGACCTCGGCGACCTGCAGCGGGTCCGGGTCCGGCACGACAACAAGTTCCCCTTCCCGGGCTGGTACCTCGACCGGATCTTCATCCGCAACGAGGACACGAACCAGGAATGGACGTTCCCCTGCAACAGGTGGCTGGCCCAGGACGAGGACGACGGGGAGATTGAGCGCGTCCTCGACCGCGCGTAGCCGAAGCCGGCCGTGGGATGCGAGCACGAGGGAAGGGCGCATCCCACGGCCCGTTCACTGGATGATCGAAGAAGGAGAGAGGAGCGATGTCGCTCACCATGGCGAGCCGCAAAGCACGCGCTGCCTCACGACTGAGCGCAGCGCTGTTGTGCCCCCTGCTGTTCCTCGTCGGTGCCTGCGGTGACTCGGGAGAGGACGACGGACCGGGGTCCTTCCCGATCCCGATTCCGACCGAGGTGGACACCACCCCGCCCCCGAGCCCCACTGGCGGAAACGACACAGACGAACCCAGCGGCGGGGGTAAGGAAACCACCCAGGAGAACAGTCGGGTCGAAGGGGTGGTGCAGGACGCGCAGGGCAACCCGATCGAAGGTGTTCAGGTCACCTTCTATCCCCAGCCGAGGACGTATGGCGCGTTCTACGAGACCTACACGGATGCCGGCGGGGCATACGCCATCGACCTGCCCGAAGGCGTCTACCAGACCTTCGCGTTCTACGGAATGCCGGATGACGGGCAGTTGATACCAGACGGCACCGGATACGGAAGCTCGATCACCGTGCCACCGGGCACGCAGGTGAACTTCCTCTGGGAGCCCTACCTCTAGCCTAAATGTTTCGTGACGGCTCGCCAGTTCAACTGGCGGGCCGTTTCGGGTACCCATAGCCGGCCGCGGACTTCGGACCGCACTCTCTGGAGCGCGGCCAGGCCCAGATGACCGCCCGCAGCCAGCTGGTCGACTAGGGCCTGTTGTGAAAGTGGATCAGGGACGTGGATGATCAAGGGGTTCTGACATCGAGGGGGGAGACATGCGATTTACCGATGGCCCGAGCGTGCACTGTGATGTTCAGATAGAGGCAGACGTGCCGCAGGTCTGGGAGTTGGTGACCGACATTCATCTGCCTGCCCGGCTCAGCCCGGAGCTACAGCGCGTCGCTTGGCTCGATGGCGCGAATCGACCCCTGGTAGGTGCGCGCTTCGAGGGCTACAACCGTCACCTGCAGCTCGGCCAGTGGCGAACCGTCTCCCATGTGGTCGAGCTGGACGAACAACGGGTGTTCGCCTGGGCCGTCACAGATGCGGACGGCCGATACGGAGAACCAACGCTGGATCCGGCGAAATCCATGGCGTCCTGGCGCTACGAACTCAAGGCCGGAGGCGAGGGCACCCGGCTGCGGCAGTCCACCCTCATCGGACCAGGCCGCAGCGGAGTCACGCTGGCCCTCGATCGTTGGCCGGACCGGGAGGAGGAGATCATTGCCTTCCGGATGAAGGAACTGCGCGCCGGAATGGCGGCCACCCTTGACGGCATCAAGGCGCTGGCTGAGGCAGGCGGCTGAAGGACCTGTTGCGAGGGTGTCACAGCCATTCGTTGATCGCGGCAACCAGCACGGTCGCTTAATAGCGAACCGCGAGCTTGTCGTACCCTCGTGGCTACGGCCCGGTGCCCTGTGAGGCGGTTGATGCCGCACTCGACCACGTGGCGGTCGCGGTAGTCGGGCTTTGTCGAACTTCGGCGGCCGACCGTTCGAGAGCCCCGCTTGTGCCGGTGGCGGACTCGGTCCGCGGGGGATTGGGATGGTCGCCTTGATTCCGCTCCTCGTGCTGTTCTGGCAGCAGCACGCCTGGGACGCCTACTACCAAGTCAACCGGTGACAGGCCACCAGGCGGGTCAGTCCTCCCCAACATGCGATGCCATCTCAGCAGCACCTCCAGGGCAATCTGTCAGGTGACGGGGGTATAGGTGACGGTCTGGCCGGGGCAGGCGGCGGCCAAGTCATTCAGGGCGGCGTGCTCAGTGTCATCCACGGAGAGATCCCAGCGGAGCTTCGTGCCAGTCCACTGGGCTGCATACCGGCAGTGGATGTGGCCAGCAGGGGGCAGCCACTGGGCCGGGTCCTGGTCCGCTTTGCCGCGGCTGGGACAGCCCCTAGCACAACTGGTCTACGTTCAAAGTGTTTCGAGTGGGAGAGGAGAAGGGGAAGGCTGTGCGGGCCCGGGCCGCCCCGTTGCCTGTCAGTGCAGTCCGCTGTAGGCGGCCATCACGATCTCCATGCCGCGGTTGTCCTCCTGCCGGTCCCGGTCGATCATCTGGTTCATGACATAGGCCACCGTCATGCGTGGACCGGGATCGTTCACGACCAGTGAACCGCCCCAGCCGCCCCAGCCGAAGGTGTTGCCGAACTTACCGAAGCCCACCGTCCAGCACATCGGGGTGCCCAGCACGCGGTCGTCACCGCGGAACACTTCCTGCCACGCTGGCTCGCAACCCTTGGGGGACAGCAGCCGCACGCCGCTGGCCGCACCTTGGTTCGCCAAGACCGACTGGACAAGGGCGATGGAGCGAGCATTGCCGAAGCCGTTTACCGCAGGGATCTGCGCCCGGCGCCAGGCCAGGGAGTTGGTGTCCTTGACCCGGATCGCCACACCGGTGTTTTCCCGGCGTGTGCCGTCCGGTCCGAGCGGTGCGCTGGCGGTGTACTCGTCGGTCAGTGACGGCGGCGGGATGAGCGGTGCGATCCGGTGGTCATGCTCGGCGGAGAGCCCGATGTGGAAGTCCGCGCCGAGCGGTTTGGCCACCTCTTCGGCGAAGAACTCGCCGAGACTGCGGCCGGTGATGCGGCGAACGATCTCACCCATAAGGAAGCCGAAGGTGAGCGCGTGATAGCCGGCGGCCGTTCCCGGCTCCCATTCGGGCGCCTGCCCAGCCAGCCCTGACGTCACGCTCCTCCAGTCGTAGAGCTCCTCGACCGTCGTCGGCCCGGACAGGTCCGGCAGTCCCGCGGTGTGCGACAGTACGTGCCGCACCAGCACGTTCTCCTTACCGGCCGCGACGAACTCCGGCCAGTAGGCGGCGACCGGCGCGGACAGATCGAGCTCGCCCCGGTCGGTCAGGATCAGCGCGCACAGGGCGGTCATGTTCTTGGTCGTCGAGTTCACGCCGGTGAGGGTGTCGCGCTCCCAGCCGACGGAGAGGTCAGCATCGGCGTACCCGCCCCAGATGTCGACCACCGGCTCACCGTCGACGCAGACGGCCGCCGAGGCACCCACGTCGTCCTTGCCGAGCAAAGCGGCAAGGGCCGCCCGGACTGCCTCGAACCGCGGCTCGCAAAACCCCTTAACATCAGTCATGGGCGCAAGCCTCAGGTCACGCCGGTCTTTCCTGCCCGACAATTCCCGCGCCGGTTTTGTCGGGCGAGGGCGCGGCCACATCTTCTCTACTCCAGCAGGGCGGCGAGACGGCCGCGCACGGGACCGCTGGGTCGACCGATCCTGTCTTCGCCTCCTGCGTGCCCGGTCGATGGCGCGGTCGGCACCGCAGAGCGCAGCACTGATGACGGCCGCCACGGCACCGTGTGCGGCGAGCGACTCCAGCGTGGGGGTGTTCCCGCTGAGGAGACTAGAACGAAGGACGGATAGGCGTGCTGGAGCGGCTGAATCAGGCGCTGGACCACCTGGAGGCCAGCCTCGACCGGGAGGTCGACATGACCGAGGTGGCCCGGATCGCCGCAGTGTCGGAACACCACTTCCGGCGGCTGTTCTCCGCGCTCGCCGGGATGCCGCTCCCGGTCTACGTGCGGCGCCGACGGATGACGCTCGCCGGGGCCGAGGTGCTGGCCGGGGACCTGACGCTGCTCGACATCGCGGTGCGGTACGGGTACGGCTCGGGCGAGGCGTTCGCCCGGGCATTCAGGTCGGTGCACGGCATCGGGCCGGGCGAAGCCCGGCGCACGGGTGCCGTGCTCACCTCGCATCCGCGCATGTCCTTCCGCGTGGTTGTCGAAGGCAGTACGACCATGCGCTACCGGATCGTGGAGAAGGAGTCGTTTCGGGTCGTCGGCAAGAAGGCTCGGCTCCCACTCGTGCCGGAGGGGCTCAACAGGGCGGCTGCGGCGCACCTGGAGAGCCTGGACGAGTTGGCGATCGTGCGGATGAAGGAGCTGGCCGGTCAGGAGCCGGCCGGGATCTTGTCGGCTGTTGTGTACCTGACCGACAGCCGGGAGGAGGGCGCCGAGGCGGACTACTGGATCGGCGTGGTGACCGCCCCCGAGACGGCCGCCGAAAACCTCGACGCCCTCGACGTGCCGGCCGGGACCTGGGCGGTCTTCGACAACCACGGCTCCTACCCGAGCGCCCTCCAGGAGCTGTGGCGAGACGTGTTCACGCAATGGTTCCCCTCGAACCCGTACACGAGCCGGACAGGCCCAGAACTTCTGCGGACACAGCCGGTGGAGGTCGGCGAGGAGACCGACTCCCAGCTATGGATCCCGGTCGAGCGAAGCAGCGGGAGCGCCCAGGTGTGAACACCGGCACCTGAGCGGTGCCCGCGCGGAAGCCCACCGACGCGCCCGCAGCGCTTCACGGAGTCCTCCGACGCGGCGAAGGACCTCGCGGGTGCGCTCCACGGCAGGCTGAGCACCGCCCACTCCGCCATCGGGCACGTCGCGTACAGGGAGGAACCCGAGGAGCAGGAGTCGGCGACGGGGAGCTGAGTCCGCCGGTTCGGCAGGCGTGATCGTCTTCGCATGGTGTGGAGCAGAGGCCGGGCAGGGGGTCCCGGCCTCCGCTCCGAGATCCCAGACCAGTCGGCGGTACTTGTCGTGGTCGTAGCCTCGGTCTCCCAGCACTACGTCGGGGCGGCTCCGGGGCGGCCTCGCCTGCCCCGCACCGGTGGCACTGCCTGGAGGAGCGGGATCAGCTGGGTGACGTCGTTGCGGCTGCCGCCGGTCAGGGTGACGGCGAGCGGGATGCCGGTGGCGTCGGTGATCAGGTGATGCTCGCTACCCGTCCTGCCCCGGTCGACGGGACTTCGTCCCGTCTTGGAGCCCCCTTTATGACAGGGTCGAAGTCGGGTTACCCACGAGCTTCCAGGGAAAGAACTCCAGAGCATCGCAGTGAGTCGGAGGGGGCTGCTCATGAGCGGTACATCACGATCAGGTCATGACAGGGCGGAGCCGGGGCCGCCACCCAGGCGCGGGTCCGATCGCTTCAGCGACGACCCCCCGGATCCCCTTGCTTCGCTGCTGGCCAAGGTCAACAACGGGGAACACATACCGACTCCTGGAGACAACGCAGACGGCGAAGACCGCGACCCCCATGACGAGGAATGGCGGGAACATGATCGCCACGGCCCATACGCGCAGAGGCGTCGCCGGAGGAACTAAGCCTTTTCTTTAACCTCCCGCGTTTCAACGGAGGTGTGGTTGCTGATACACCAGGACTGGAACGTGGGGAGCAAAGGAATCGACTGCGGCTTGGAGGCGGTGGGGGTCGAGACGCCAGAAGTTGATGGGCCGGCTCGCGCGGAGAAGCTCGTACTCGACGTGAGGCACGGTGCGAGCTGCCTGTGCGGGAGTCATCTTGCGGTTCGCCCCCGGCAGCTCGGGGGCTCCCGCCCGGCGGTGGACGCCGACGTAGTCCATTGAGGGGCCAGCCATGCGCTGCTGCCACACGACTACCGATGTGATGTCCTCCCACGGCACGAACGCCGTCTGAGCTTTGTAGCGGGCTGGTGCACCGCCGAGCAAAATGCCCGTGCTGTCGATGCAGAACGCGACCAGGCGCTTCCAGCCCACGCCGGCGAGGAGTTGGAAGGGCGTGCGGGTGAAGTACGCCTCGTAGACGGCGGGATGTGGATCAGCCATGGTCAGAGACTAGCGGGACGGTCCTGCCCGCCCCGCCGCCCCTGCCGGCTGGTTCGCGAAACCAACCGCGCCTTGAGGCGGGGAGGCGTTTTTGCTCCTGGTCGGACTCCTGCTGATCTTCCCCAGCAAGGCCGACCTGCGCCGGTTCGAGAACGCCGCCAACATCATTAAGCGGGCACCATAGGCTAAAACGACCTCTCAGGGCTGTGCCAGTTGCTCAGCGCGTGTTCAGCGGGGGCTTCCCATGCTTGCGGACAAGCAGCTCTCGTCGGCTTTCTCCCGTTGCGGGAAGCGGTGGTGCCTGTGTGCCCCACGGAACGAAGGCGATTACGTACATCTCGAACCCGTCGTGTGCTGGCCCCTCCTTGCGCCGCGTGTCGGCATCGAATCGCTCACGAGAGTCTGTCCGGCCCTATGACCACACCTGAGCTCCAAGGCGGCCATGCGGCCTTTGTAAACAGGCTGGTAGTCCACAGACGCGATACGGGTCCAGCTTGGTCCCGGCGCCTCATCCTCACGGTCGATGACAGCCAAGACCACCGGAGCAGCATGTTCCTGAACCCGTGAGTTCACAACGATTTGTCCAGGAATGACTGTGGCCGGCTCGCGGGCCTCGAGATCCGGTGTGTAATCCCTGCGCTCAAATCCCGGCTCCCACAGTTCACCGACGGGAAAAAGCCGTGTTCGATGCTGACTGCTCCTACCTGGCTGATCTTTGGCATGCATCAAAGCCTGCCAAGAAGAGGAACAGTCGCGCAGCAAGCCGGTCAGCCACTTTTGGCGTTTTGCAGGGAACGCTGCTCTTCCGAAGACGGCCCGGGACAGGGAGCCAGCGCGGGTCAGATGACCGCCGACCCGGCAACCGCGCCCGGCTCAGGGCGGACCCGGACCGCGCCCCTCCCGTGCGCTCTGACCGCGCTGGAGGGTTCCGACGGCGCCGGCGTTGTCGGTCCCCGGTGCTAGCGTCGCCATCTATGGCAAACCGTTCATACCTCTACTCTGCGGACTCGATGCCGAACGCGGCGGAGATGCCCAAGCGGATCCGATGCATATCCGAGCACAACTGGGACATCCCGCTCGCGCACAAGCTCATGGTGGGGCGCGGAACGACGGTCGTTCCGTCCATGATCTGGAACCCTCCGATCGGCATCGCCGCGGACTATGCCGCCGGGGCGGCCCTGCTGCGCGGCCTCCTGCGCGCGGTCGGCAAGGGCCTGGAGGACGACGCCGAGTTCGCCCAATGCGTTGCCACGACCACGGCCCACCTCGACAAGCAGCAGGCGAAGTACTTCGTCCTGGAGACCGGGGAGATCGTCTCGATGACGGGCGAGGATCCGGCAGCGAGCGTGCAGCGTCTGGCGTCCGAGGACATCCCCGGCGCCGTCGCCCAGGCTGAGGCGGCGATCGCCGGCCAGAACGACGATTGCCTGGCCTCGGTCCGAGCCGACTGGCAAAGGCACTTCGGGTCCTTCTACAGCGAGGCGCTCTACTTCTCCTTCCCCAACTGACCGGACCCGCGGCCGGGTGCCGGGCCTTCCTGCCCGATCCGGAGGCGGTCAAACCGGTGACGCTTTCGGCGTCGGCCGCTGTGCCTTGGGCCGGGGCCGCGCCCGAGGCTGCAGCTTCTGTCCTTCCTGGTCGGTCAGTCGGCGGACATGGACAGGCTCGGCCACTCGCACCTCCAGCGATCGAAACGAACGTGGCCGTCCACCCAACCGCCCCAGCCGCCAACCCGGCGAACCTTCTCGGTCACAGCACTAACTGCTCCACCCCGCGTCGGTAGGAAATCACCCTGCGCCATGAGCGCCCCGGCCGGGCGCTCATGGCGCAGTCGCGGTACAGCCAGCTGTCGTACCCGGCGCCGTCCACCAAATGGTGTAGCCCGAAAGCACCGGGGAACGCACCAGGGCCAGCACCCCAATTCGCAGCAGGACTGGGGCCGTGACGGTCACGGGACCAGCCTGGCCCCTGACGCCGTTGCGGCCTGATGGTTCACACGGGGTGCTCGCCAGATATGACGGCAAGTGTCCAGTGCACGGTGCCGCCGTCTGTCCGTACGGCGAGCTTCTGGGGGACAACGTCCGTATAGATACGCCCGTGAGTAGTGGGCCCGTTGCAGCCGATCTTGCTGGGGTCATCGTCTGGAGCATTGCGATCGACGAGAGTCATCGTGCCTTTGCCGGTGCAATTGACGTAGACGGTGTACACGTCTGATTCCGGCTTGAAAACGGGCAGGTCCGTGCTGCCCTCACCCGTGGTCACTGGCACGAGAATCTTCGCCTTGGCAGGCAAATCGAACGCCCGTGGCGTGGCAGGCGAGCTGGGGGCAGCGCCGAGACTGCTGCTCGACCCGGTCGCGGAAGGGGCAGCGCTTGCCGGGGGTGATGTTTCGTCACCGTCGCTGGTTCCCGAACAGGCTGTGGTCAACAGCAGAATGAGCAGGGTGGGCGCTATGGCGTAACGGCCCATGGAGCACTCTCCTCGGAGACGCGCGCCCCGGACGGAGCCGGGGCGCGCTGCGAACGGTTAGTGAATGAGCCAGCCTTCACGGTAAGGCGCCCACGCCGTTGTGTATTGCTTCGAGCCTGTCTTGCAGTTGCTGTACCGGTATGCGGTATAGCCGTACACGTTCTCCTTCATGATCCCGTAGTCGCCGTACACGGTGTCATGAGCCTTGACCTTGCCGGTGGCCTCAACGCCGAGCTCGGAAGTCCACGACTTGGAGGCTTCGACGTTGACTTCGGCCTTGATCTTTCCCAGCCACAACGCCTTGAACTCACCGCTGAGTGTCACCGACCCGCCGACGGTCGTGGTGCCCGCCTTCTTGGAGGTGAACTTGAAGTCGATGCTGTATGACTTCGTGTTTTTGACGAAGGCCTTGTCATAGACCTTCATCGTGTTCTTCTTGTTCTTGGTGATGTGGGCGAACCAATGGCCGGGACCGCAGTACTCGGACAGTGGTTCCTTGGGCCCCAGTAGTTCAGGGCCATCCGTCTCGCCCGGGATGGGCAGGTCCTCTTCCAACGGCGCTCCGCTGTCGACCCCCTCTGCCACTTCCGATCCGGCGATCGGGGCGTCCGTTACCGTGCCCGGTACGACCCCGGCCCCCTCCGCAATGAGTACGGGACCGGGCTCTTGAGCCGGCTCGTCAGCAAACGCTGGTACGGAACTTCCCATGATCAGCAGGGCAGCGGCGACAGTGCCCATGCCAAATCGCTGTGACATGATCCCCCTTTTATGCCCGGCCCCTGGTCGGGCCGGTTGGTCAGGTTGATCAGAACATGTCTTGATCGTGTGTGGAGTGAACTTGAGCAAGATATGAGGTGTACGCGTCACACTCGGGGGCAAGTCGCTGTCTGGGGCACCTGGCCAGTCGACCAAGCCCACGGAGTCCTGACCACGGTCCATTGCCTCCCGCCAAGGCCGGGTGCAGCAAACGAGACGCACCCGCAATTGGCGGCCGGGTGCGTCTCGTCCTGGTGGGGCTGGCGTGGGGTGTTCAGTCCACGCAGGCTGTGGGGGGTCAGCGTTGGTGGTGACCGCCGTCGTGGTGGCCGCCGCCGTGGCGGTGGTGGCCCCAGGACTCGTCGTCGATGAAGCGTCCGCGGTCGTTGCGGAGGGTGGCCGTGTCGGAGTAGTTGTCCCAGACGTAGTGGCGGCGGTCCTGGTAGAGGTCGGTGTCGGTGTCGCGGCCGATGCCGGTGTGGATGCGGACCGTTGCGCGGCCCTCGAGGCGGTAGTGGTCGAAGGTGTAGGTGTGGCCGTCCTCGTCCTCGAGGGTCCAGCCGTCGAGGTTGACGCTGTGGTGGCCGGTGTTGGTGATTTCCACCCACTCGCGGTTCAGGGAGCGGTTGGAGCGGTCGTCACGTCCGGGGGAGTCGTACTGGACAGCCGAGATCTGCACCTTGGACCGCTCGTGGCGGGCGTGGTCGGCGGCGGATGCCGGCAGTGTCACCACCGACACGAGGGCGCCTGCGGTGAGTGTGGCGGCGGCGAGACGGCGAGCGGTGACAGTAGCGAAAGCGGACATCAGGTCCCCTCACGTGCGGACACCCTCCCCGGCCCAGCCACGAGGGGCTGACCGGGGACGTTGGTGCGTGTGCGGTCGCGGCCGGCTGGCCGCACACACACTCTGGCCACGCCATGGAGAAGTTGAGGGGGAAACGTGGCCTCTGTTACCTGTTGTCCAACTTTCTATGACTCTCGGATGTAGCATCCACCTATCTGTCCTGAGTGCGCAGTTGACGCGCCCGCGTGACCCACACCCCTTGCGGGCCTTGAGGGACGGGGTTTGTGTTCCAGGGCGCGCCACCCCCCAGCGGCTCAGGCCGTCACCCGAAAGTGAGCAACAGCGCGACTCGATGTCGCCACCCACATCGCCCCTATGCGCTGATGAGGGAGTGCGCGGTGTCTGATACTGCCTCGACCAAAGCGGGGAACAGACTGGTTCGGCGCCGGCCGTGGTCCGCCCTACCGGACGCGCTTCAGGTAGGTCTGGGGCACCTGGCCGCCCCGCACGATGCGCCACAGGCTCCCCGCCTTGCCGCGCTTGCGGTAGGCCGGACCGGTCTCGGTCCGGGCAACGACGACCGTGCACGAGGTGACCCGGTCGCCTCGGTGCAGGTAGTGGTGGAGCGGGCTGGTGGTCGTCGCGACAGGGCCGTCGTTCCACGCCGGCCGTCGCACAGCCACCTTCCGCCCCGTCACCTCCCATGTTGCGGTGCACGGCTTGGCGGCCGCGAGCGCTGCTGTGCGGGGGAGGGAGGCGGCGGCAGCCTTGGGCGCGGCCGTCGCCCCCATGAGGAGGGCAACGGCGGCAAAGAGAGTGAGTGCCTGTTTTATGGTCATGAAACCCTCGGACTTCGCCTGCTCGTCACGGCTGCTGGGGCAAAAAACACCCGACCGTGAAGAGGCGCTGTACCGGAGCTGTGCGCTTCGGCCCCGACGGCGCCCTGCCGGCACTCCAGGAGACTGCGCATAGGCTCGGAGTGTGAGCACCAAGCAGATCCCGGAGCCGGTCGTGTCCCGCCCGTGGCGGTCCGAGGACGGGCCCCGGCCGCGGGTGACGACCTGGCCGTACGGGAAGGGGCCCGTCCTGGCCGTGTGGTCACATGGGAAGTGGCGGGATGCCACCGTCCAGGCCCGTCAGGACTGGGCTGACGGAACGGTCCATTATCAGGTCGAAGTCGATCTGCGCGGCGACAGGAACGCTTCCACCCGCATGTACCGGTGGCCGCAGCCCGGTCTGCGCGACATGCGCCAGCCCCGAGGCTGAAAGGGACGAGCGCGGGGGTGATGCCAGTGCCGGGCGTCTCATGGGCCCGGCGTTCGGCTGCTGGGGGCGGCAGTGCGCCGGCTCGGCGCGGCCCTGCGGTTGCGACCCGACCACCCTGTACCGCTACGGGTGTGTCTTGTACCGCACGCTTGGACCCCACTTCTCCATGACCGGTGCCATGCACCACTGGCACAGCGGGGAGCCGCCCCGGCCGTATTTGTGCGTCTTGCGCTGGCAACCAGAGCACGGGCCGACCAGGTCGCCAGAACAGATCAGGGCGGAGGGATCGGGTTCCGTCACAGGCGGCGGGGGAGTCGTCATCGTCGTTTCCTGTCCTGGGCGACCAGTAGCGAGCGCCCTGCCCGCAGGATACGACCTGAATGACACGACTGTTCGATCATGGCGTCGTGCCCTCACCCCAGCGTGGGTCGGCGGGGTTCAGGGCGCGCTCTTGGCCGCCCCTGTCGCGGCGGCGTGGCCATGAGGGGGACGTCGGTGGGGGAGAGGTCGGTGCGGGCGCGGTGTAGGCGTGCGGGATGGCGCCACCGGTCGCTGGCATCACGGGCGACGTCGACGCCGACCTCGACCACCAGCTCGGGATGCACGAGTGTGACAGTCAGGGTCTCTCTGCTGCCCCACCCGGTGGAGAACGTCCAGTTCGTCCAGGGGTGCCCGGGCCCGGCCAGGGTGAGATGGCCGGCGATCGCGGTGCCGGTAGCTCGGGCGAGGGTGGTGGTGCGGCCGATGTACTGCAGGTGTTGCTGGTCGTCGTAACGGCCCAGTAGCAGACTGCGCGGCGAGGCCAGACTGCCGGTGACAGCACCGACGATCGCCTCGGTCGTCTCGCGCACCTTGTACTTCAACCAGCCCCTGACCGCCGGCTGGTAGGGGCTGCCCAGCCGCTTGAAGACCACGCCTTCCATGCCGACCGCTGCCCAGGTGAGCCACTCGCGGACGGTGTCCGCATCCGTGGTAGACGGACACAGCGCCCACGGCGCCGACAGCCGCCGGTCGGCGAAGACGGACTCGAGCGCGGCCCTGCGCCGCTGATACGGCCAGGCCGTCGTGTCCGTGCCGGACAGGCGCAGCAGATCGAAGGCGACGAAGTGGGCCGGCGCTTGGTCAGCTGCCCGGGCTGCTCCGGTGCCCCTGCGTTGGAGCCGGTTCTGCAGCCGCTCGAAGGCGAGCCGGTCCTGCTCCCACACGACGAGTTCGCCGTCCAGAGCGGTCGCGTCCGGCAGCTGCGCGGCGCCGGCCACGATTTCCGGGAACGCCGGGCCCAGCTCGGTGCCGCGCCGGGATCGCAGCACCACCTTCCCCGCGTCGGCGGAGACCAGGGCCCGGAAGCCGTCCCATTTCACCTCCGCGGCCCAGCCGGGCCTCAGGTCGGGCTGGGGGACGGGGGCGCTGAGCATGGGCTCGGGCAGGTTCCACGGCATGGTCGCGGGTCATGCAGCGCTCGTCTTCTTGCGGCGGCCCCCGGCACGGCTGAGAGCGTCGATGAGCTCTTGCCGGCTCATCTTCGACCGGCCGGGCAAGTCATTCTCGGTAGCCCGCTCATACAGCTCTGCCTTGCTCAGCTGCCGCAACTCGCTCTTACCCGCCGC
Source organism: [Streptosporangium] indianense (assembly GCF_021474405.1). GTDB lineage: Bacteria > Actinomycetota > Actinomycetes > Streptomycetales > Streptomycetaceae > Streptomyces > Streptomyces indiaensis. The sequence goes on along the minus strand of NZ_JAKEIO010000030.1, from coordinate 13,708 downwards.
CCGCTCACGGCCCGATGCGGACGATGCACGGGCGGCCTTCGGCTGCTCCTTCCTGGCGGCGGCCTTCTTCGACGCCCCCGCGGCAGGCTTCGGTGCTGCCTTCCGAGCCGAACCCGGCTGCTTCCTCTCACGCCCGCGTGCCTGGTCGATGCTGCCCTGCAACGCCTGCATCAGATCGACGACGCTGGTCGCCGTCGGCGCCTCCTCAGCCGCAGCGACCTCCTCGCCCTCAGCCTTTGCCTTCACCAGCTCGCGCACTTTCTCCTGGTAGGTGTCGTGGTAGCGGGAGGGCTCCCACGGTCCGCTGAGGGAGTCGACCAGCTGGAGCGCCATGTCCAGCTCCTTGCCCTTCCCGGCACGGCCGGAGGGCAGTTCGGGCAGCTCCTTGCCCGGGTCACGGACCTCATCGGCCCAGTGCAGGGTCTGCAGCACCAGGACCTTGTCCTCGGCGCGCAGCGCGGTCAGGTACTGCTTGCCGCGCATCACGAACGTTGCGACGCCGACCCTGTTCGACCGGGCCAGAGCTGCCCGCAGCAGCTCGTAGACCTTGGTGTATTCCTTGCCGCGCGGGGCGAGGTAGTAGGTGCGGTCGAAGTAGACCGGCTCGATCTCCTCGAGGTCGACGAAGTCGGTGATGTCGATGGTCTGGGAGCGGCCCGGAGCGATCTCGTCCAGCTCCTCGGGCTCCACCAGGACGTACTCGCCCTCGCCCACCTCGTATCCCTTGACGATCTCACCGGTGCCGACCTCCTCCCCGGTGCGCTCGTTCACCCTACGGTTGCGGATCCGGTCGGCGGTGCCGCGCTGCAGCTGGTGGAAGTGGACGGTGTGGTCCTCGGTCGCGGAGTACAGGCCGACCGGCACGGTCACCAGCCCGAAGGTGATCACACCGGTCCAGATCGCGCGTGCCATGACCGCCCACTCCATCCCATGCCACCGGCCGGCCAGTCGGTGCCCGTGCACCGCGCGCTCATCGGGACGGCCGATACCCCACTGGTGTCTCTCATCAGACACCGCAGGTCAGCGGACCGCATCTTGTGATCAAGGTCTGTCCAGCGGAGCTGCATAGTGAGCGCAGGACAGGTGCGGCTGGTCTGCTGCTGGGACGGCGCGGTGGGTAGTCGACCGGCAGTCTCTGATCTGCCACCTGGACCATGAGGTGGTGTGCGGAACGCAGTGGCGCACTTGCGGAATACCGCTCTTGCCGGCTCTGTTGGCAGGAGTGTGGTTGTGGAGGGGCCAGTGTCCCCGGGCCTCACCTTTTGCCTGCAGGGAAGATCGTTCGGCTGAAGCCCTGCAGAGCCTTCCGCCGCGTAGGCGACCCGCCCTTCACGATCACGAAAGCTGATCAGCCCCGCCCGGTGAAGCTTGTGGGTGGGGCTGACTGCTGCACAGGCTTCGGGCGTTTGGCGCGGCAGCGGATCGCGGAGGGCAGGAGGCCCTAACGCCCCATTTTTACTAGTGACCGCGCCATGAATGCAGGGCGGTGACGCCGCCACCGTACGGTCGTGCAGCCCCGAACCGGTACGAGTCGAGCTGGGATGTCACGCCATGGGCCCTTGGATGCACTACTTGGTGTATCCCGGGTGCTGCGCACCGTCGACCGCCTGCACGGATGGAGACCTGGCCGTCATGGACCCTGTATTGAGCGGCGTGCTCGTTGCGCTGGCTGGCGCGGTTGTGCGTCTGCTGTATCAATGGATCACATGTCGCACTGTCGTGCGACTGGCCCAACTGTATCAGAACGGTGCTAGTGAGCGCGCACGGTGCCTGCCTGCGGGAAGCCGAATGACAGAGCGCCTGGCAGGGCAGGAAACCACCATCGAGGTCGGCACACCTCACACGGGCAGCAGTCATGGATGAACCCACGACCACCGAATACGCGGTGGCCAAGAGGGTCAAGAAAGTCGCTCCGCGCCGGCCCACAGAGGGAGCACAACTCCTGGGACAGCGCGCCGAATTCGCCCTGTTCTACTACCGTCACGTGGCGGGCATGATCCGGTTCGTGATGCGGCTGGGCGCCACCCCACATGAGGCAGCTGACGCCGTCCATACCGCCTTCACCGAGGCCTTTCCGCGCTGGGCGCAGATCACCGCGCCGAACGCCTGGCTACGCACCGTCGCGACCCGCAGCTACCTTCGCCAGACCGCAGGACGGGAACACCCGACCGCGCTGATGCCGGATCTACCCGGCGACGCCTCCCCGCTTGAGGCCGTCACCCTCAAAGAGGAAGAGCAACGCGTCTATACCGCTCTAGCCTCACTGCCCCCGCGGCAACGACACGTCATGGCCTGGCACCTCGATGGCTTCACCCATTCAGAAATCGCCACTGCCCTGGGCACCACACCCGAAGCCGTCCGCCAAAACTACGCTCGCGCCCGAGCAGCCCTGAAGCACTCCCTCGGCCTGGCCTCCAAGGAGGGGCGATGACCGACCACACCACCGAAGACGAGTACACCAGGGACGACGCCCTGCTTGATGAGATTCTCGCCCGCGCCGAGGAGGGCGTACTAGAGACGTTGTCGTCTCGCGTGGACCCGGACGCGGGACTGGCGGACATCTTCTTTCGGCACCCGCTGCGAAGCACCTCAAGGCGCACCCGTCGCCGTGCTGCGCAGGAAACAGGGCAGGCGAAAGAAGCACGACGTCCTTGACCGCTGGTCTCCCGTGTATTGAATACAGCATTGACAGCAGCCTGCAGAACGCTGTGCCCTGTGGGAAAGATATGTGACACAGCTTCTCACGGTCCGAACCTGCTCCCGCAGGCCTCGCTCACGCGTACTCGCCGCGTCCCCGACCGATGGGTGACACAGCCACCAGGAGGGCCACTTTGCCGCCAACCCTGGCGCGGGCTTGGTCGTTTCGCCCTACACAAGAACACCGGAGTGAACGTGCGGTGTTCGCAGGGCGGTTGTGGCCTGACGGGAGGTCTGGGCACGTGATCGTGACCATCACCGTGGCGGTGCTGCTCGCCATCATCATCATCGTGGTGCGGCTGCGCCGACGTACGCACTCCCGGACCCGGTTGGACGAGAAGATGACCGTGGTCATCTGCCTCACGTTCGGGGTGCTGATCGCGCCGACTGACACCCGACGAACCGGAAAGGGATCACCACATTTCCGTCCCCACCGTCGCGTGCCCCGCGTACCGTGGCGTTGAGACCCCGCCTGGAGGAGCCATGAGCGCCCAGCCCGACCATGCGCCCGTCCCGCCCGCTCCGACCGCGGCCGCGCAGCTGCTCGCCCAACTCCGCGAGAGCAGCCGCGCCGGAACCTGGGTGCCTGCCTTCGAGCAGGACTGGGCACGGGCGCTGGAGGATTCCCGGCACAGCTACAGCCTCAGCCCGCTTCATGACGTCGTGCGCATGTGGCAGGCCCGCATCGCCGCGGCGCCGGCCGTGGAGGCGTTCCTCGCCGGCGGCTGCGGCGACTCCGACGGCGTCGACCTGGCCGACGTCCTCGGCATCCGACCGTGAGTGACTCCCCCTGGCCCGCGCGCCTGTCGCCCAAAGCGCTGGCAGTCCTGAAGGAGTTGCCCGAGCACGCCCAGGAGATGGCCCGCGACGTGCTGGACATCGCCGGCCGCGATCCATGGTCCTTCCCGCCCTTCGACGCACGGGACCCCGAGGGCGAGGACGTCCGCTCCGCCTCGGTCGGACAGATCACCGCTGTGTATTGGGTCAACCGTCCGGCGGGACGTCTGTACGTCGTCGACATCGTCTGGCTCGGTTGAACCGTGTTCGGCAGGCCGGACGGCCGGTCAGCACAGTGAGAACATCGATGACCAGACCGAACAGTTCGAATGCCACGAAGGGGCGGGAGCGGGGGATGACGTCGACCGACGAGCATCAGGAAGGCGGCGGCGCCATCAAGCCGACCGAGAGGGTAGCCGGGCGAGACGCCTGGTGCGGCCCCGAGCCGCTCCTCCTGAGCTCGACTTCCCCCTCGTTCGCAACGGGCTTGACTACCTGACGAGCGTCGTCGAGCACCTCGACGAGAACCAGTCGAAGGTCACCGCCCGGGACGTGAAGTACGCAGTCCTCCACCTCCAGGCCGCCGTCGAGGTGCTGCTGAAGGCTCGCCTGATGGCCGAGCACTGGAGCCTTGTCTTCAGCAAGCCCGAGGACGCGACACGCAAGGCTCTCGATGAGGCCACGCTCTCCAGCGTCACCACCGACCAGGCCATCACCCGGTTGCGGAACATCGCGGCCGTGCCCATCACCGACAAGGAAGAGAAGGCACTCACCGGCCTGGGCAAGCACCGCAACAAGCTGCAGCACTTCGGCCTGACCGCCCCGGCCCGCGCGGTGGAGGCCAAGGCCGGCGAAGTCCTTGACTTCCTGATCCGCTTCGTCGACGAGGAGCTTCTGATCCGTCTTGGCCCGAAGGAGAGGAAGGAGGCCGAGCGAACGCTGCGCGGGCTGCGTGGAGGCCTGGCCAACATCAACACCTTCATGAAGGAGCGAACGAACCGCATCCGCGGCGAGGTGAAGAAGGAGGGCGCGGAGAACCGGACTATCCAGTGCCCCGACTGCGACCAGATGGCCCTCGTGCTCGGCGAGGCGGCCAACTCGGACGGAGAGCTGACCGTCTCATGCCGCTTCTGCGCGAGCCCTTGGGAGCCGGAGGAACTGCTGTCGTTCCACCGCACAGAGGGCCAGGAAGAGCCGAGCGAACTCAATACCTGCCCGCAGTGCGGGGAGTGGATGCTCGGCTGGAGGGTTCGGATCCTCAGCGAACTCGTGGGTGAAGCTCCCTTCTGCTTCGCCTGCTCCGTTGCCTTCCCCGCCCTGGCCCCATGCGACCGGTGCGGCCGCCCAACCGCCGCGGCCGACGACAGTACCGGTCGGTGCGGGAGCTGCTGGGAGGACGCAATGGAGGAGACACGCTACGGGCGGGAGGACCCCACCGACTACGGCTACGGCCCGGAGCAGTGGGACGACGAAAACGACGAGGAACAGCAGTGACCGAAGCACCGTCCCCTCCAAACGAGGGGCTGCCGGGTACGTCCGCCCGCGCCCGGACCGAGGACCAGACTCTGCTCGAGCGATGGGGCCGCGCGGCGCATCCTCGGAGCCGGCAGCCGCGCTGACGTGGAACCGTGGGCCGGTGAACACACTGCGGCCGGATAGACGCCCCGGCGACTACTGCTGCCGGGTCTCCGTGTCGTCGCGGATCGCCTGCGCGACTTCGAGCAGCGCGTACGCGATGGCTGCCAGGCCCCTCGCCGATGGCCTCGACTTGCTTGTCCTCGTCGCGACGGCCCTCTGATGAGCGCCTCACGAGCCGGCAGAGGGCGCGCTCCTGACAGTGTTGCGCACGAGAGCTGAAGGATGCTGGAGCAGTACGGCCGCCAGCCGGTGACGCGCGCCGGTATCGGCGCATGCTTCCGGTAGGGCGCGGGCGACTGCGAGCGGGGTGCGGCAGCCGGCATCGCTCGCCGCGAGAAGGACCGCGTCCTGGCACACAGTGCTGGACGTCCAGGCCAGTGAGCGGGTGAGGGCCGTGGCTGCCTCACCTCGGACGCTGGAATGCAGGTCGGAAGCCAGTGCGAGGAGCATGCCCTGGGTGAGCGGCTCGGTGCTGGACTGTGAATAAGACTGCGCCAGCAGGCGTGCGGCGGCGCGCCGCTGAACTGGGCTGCCCCGCAGCAGCTGGGCGGCACCGGCAATGAGGGAGGCTGTATCAGCCACGCCGAGTGACAGTGCTAGTCCGAACGCTGCCTCTCTCAACTGCTCACTGGAAACGAGTGCACTGACGCCGCGGAGCTGTTCCGGCTGGACTGCCACCGACTGCCGGAGTTGGTCGGCCACCTCCTCCGGCACATCATCAACCCGCCTGGATAGAAGCCGGAGTGCACCAATCTTGTGGTCGATCGCCACCTTCGGGTGGGTGATGAGTTCCAGCACCGTGGACCAGTCGGCGTGCTCGGGAGCCGTAAGGCCGCACCAGACCAGCAGCCATCCGTAGTCCGCACTGCCTATGCCCCATGAATTGCTCTCCGCCCATGCCAGCTGCGAGCGACACTGCTCGGCGGCGAACTCGGCCAGGCGACCGCTGACCGCGTCCGTTGCACGCTCATACGGCAGAGAGTCAAATGCTTCGATGTCACCTTCCTGTACACGGCGGACGAGAGTTTCTTGGGCTTCGGCATCACCGGAGTGTGCCAGGAGCCCCAACATGGCAGCGGACAGTCCAGGATGGCCTTGATCGAGAGCAGCCTGCCGCCACAGCGGGGCGGCGACACCCAGCGCGGAGGGCCGCAGAGCCAGCACCAAGCGGATGAGGTCCTCCTGCCTGCCATCGTCGTGGCCGAGCGTCTCGAGTACGTGGGCGACTGTCGCAGCATGTGTGTCATCGCTTGCCGCAGCCAGGATCCCGCGCAGTGCGGCGGTCGTGTAGTAGTCGCTGACGAAGTTGGGTCGCACCCGCTCTTCGAAGGCCTGCGGGTCGTCCAGGATGCGAAGGCACTCCGCTGCCGCCACATCGGCCTGCTCGACGACCATGAGGTCGCCGGCCAACTCCCACAGCAGCAGTTTTGAGCGCGCGGAGGTGTGCCGCCAGGCGGCGCTCATAGAGCGTTCGAGGGCCTGGGTTACGCAGTCCGCCGGTCCAGCGGCCCACAGGCGGCGCACGGCTGCGGCGAGTTCCTTTGTGCGCCCGTGACGGCGCAACGTGTCCATGGCGTCGGCCAGCGCCGTGGCGTCGGTATCGCCGCGGGCAGGCGCCGGGGTGCTTCGCCAGTGAGCTTCGTGGTGGACGACTGAGTGGCAGGCGCGCTGCGCTGCAGAACCGGCCGCACTGCGCCGGGCGCCGCTGAAGGATGCCTGCAGCCACACGCCCTTCAACCGGTCCTCCGCCCAGTCCACGAGCGTTGCGCCGGGTCCCTCGTCGGCTCCCCAGGAGAGAAAGGCCTTCCTGTCGTGGTCGGCCAGAGCCCAGGCGATGGACTGGGAACGCCACCATGACGATGCGGTGTCGCCTGTGGTGAGTGTCTCCTCCAGGTTCCGGGTGTCCCAGCGAGAGGACTCGAACAGGAAAGCGGCGGCTGCTGCGGCGATGGCTCGTGCGGTGACATCGTCTGCGTCCAGCGCCACAGCACGCTGGCTCTCGGCCGCCAGGCTTCTTGCGTGTGCCACATCGCCGCGCTCACCGGCCAGTAGCGCCCTGTGAAGCAGAACCCAAGCATGGTCGACGGGCGACAGATCGTCCCCGGCGCAAGCGAGGGCGCTCTCCGCCTCGTCCCAGCGCTCGGCATCGGCGAGGAACACCGCGCACGCTACTGCCACCGCAGCGCGCCGGTATGTGTGCTTCGGATGCCCTGACTCCTCGGCCACGGCCAGTTGCAAAAGCGCAGTGACGTCCCCCTCCTCGATGGCGCGGAGACAGGCGTGGAGGAAGCGCCAGCGCCAGCCGGTTTGCTGCTCCAGTTGTTGCAACGGGGGATTGGCGTCGGCGTAGCGCTCGAGGTCACTGGACCGTCCCTGGGAGAACAGGGCGATGGCTTCCTCCGGCTCCAGCACGCGGTCATGCCCGGTGTTGGGGTGCGGGGCGATCAGGCGCGGTGCGACCAGCGCATGCCGGACTGCTCGGCCGGGTGCCACAGCCTTGGCCCCAGCTGTCCAGGCGGTGCCTTCCAACGACCATGCCGCCTTCCCCGAGGCAGCGACTTCGAGCAGGGCGGGCAGTTGGGCGCGCTCGACCTGCTGACTGGACGGCACCAGGATCTTGAAGCCCTCGCCGCTGGGTACCACGCTGTCCTTGGCGACGTGCGCCCAGTACGACACCCGAGCTTCGAGATTGTGCAGGACCATCAGATGCGGCAGTCCATGCTGGACCCAGTCCTCGAAGCGCCGGGCATCCGATTCCGCGTACCACCAGCCCCTTACTGCGCCGGTCTCGTCCCGCTCGGGGCTGCCGAAGTAGCTCTCGCCCGATTTGACTTGCACGGTCATCAGCACCGTCCGGTCGAACCGCCGCTCATCGCGCACCTGCACAAACAGGTCGATGCCGAGATCGTGCTGGTTGTTCTCCACCGGACCCCAGCCCAGATCCTCGAAGTCAGCCATGACACGGTGCGCGCCGGCAGACCCGGTGGCTTCTTGTTGGCTGCTACGCATGCCCACGTGCGAGTCCTCCTTGTGCCCCATGACGGTGCCAGGAACAAAGAAATCACAGGAATCTGCCTCCAACACCACCATCGGGCCGTCCGAAGAGCGGTCGACGGGAGATCAGCGCGCTAAGCGAGCTGCAGAGACGTCGGGGCCACCAGCACAGGTTCCCTGCCGCATGATGCCGGCCGCCATGGTCATTCCGTCGGCGTGCCGATCCGCAGCCGGTTGCCGTCAGGGTCGCGCAGCTCAATTTTACGCGCCCACGGAGCATCCTTCGTCTTCACGCCGAACTCGGAGGCGATGACGTCGACATCACGAACGCGGTGGTAGACCAACGTGTCGTGACGGGGAACACCCTCGTGCTCCAACAAGAACAACCGCGCCCCGCCTCGGGCGACCTAGACGAACGCGGGAAGTCCCGCTTGCGGTGTTCCCAATGCTTGGCGAAGCCCAGCCGCTCGTACCAGGCGACGGCAGCGACATGCGCCACGGGACGGCCGGAACGGACACGCTCGACCAACAGCCGCCTGCCGTGAACGGTCAGCCGGGCATTACGGTGGGACACGAAGACCTCCGTGCGGTGCAGTCCTAGACAGCTCCACCACACCGGAGGTCTTCGCCATGATCAAGCCCCGCGGCTGTCAACAACGCTCGTGACCAATACATCTACCGACTCGGCTACGGCGACAACGACACCGTGCGTCGCGAGACCTTGATCGCCTGGGCGCTGGGGCAGCCGCTGCCGTAGCCGGTGGGCCAGGAGCCGGACGCGGCGGTGCGGCGGCGCTCACATCGAGGAGAAGCCGGGGACCAGCCCGAGTAGAGAGCGTGTCAGCAGGACACACTGGAGGCGGCTGAAGCCGACCCACATCGGGCCCGAGGGATCAGTCATCGTGATACCCGACGGAACTGTCCTGATTAAAAGTTCGTGAAGTATGTGCGCTGTAGCGACAGCCGACCGTGTTCATCTTCTCGAACGACGAAGGGGCCATCTCCGTGAGACTCGCATGGATCGAAGGGCGGCTGTTCCACGGACTGCGCTTGGAAGTTTTCCTGCTCAGATGCGGAGTCGTCGGTGCCGGTCGGGTCGGGGTGCTCAGCCATGGATGAACGCTACACGCCTCAGGACAGCTGACCCAGCATCAGTTTCCTGAACCTCGTGAGTGAACGTTCGACTTTCATTTTTGGGCATAAGGGGCGCCCCGTCGATGCAGAGGTTCTTGGTGATACCAACGCGGCCTTCTATGAAAGCAGATTCGATGCTGTATCTAGCGATTTTTTCTGCGTACTTGTGGCGCTCTTCTGCGGGGACTTCGATTCGAACAAGGCGCGGAGCCTGATTAGGTATTTCTACCTCGTAACCGCGATCGATTCCATATCTGGCCCCGTCTACCAGCAGCGTGGCAGTGGGGCTCTCTCGGTCACTGTCAGGTGCACTGTCTTTGAGATCTACGGAATCCAGCCGCTCCATCGTAAGCGACTCAAGATCTTCAAATGAAAGGATGCCGCGCTTCAGGAAGATCCTACGCAGGCTTTCTGTCTGCTGCCCTCCGAACTCCTTCAGGTCAACGGCAATCATATGTGCAGCCATGTCCGCCCAGTACCAAGGAGAAATTGGAGTCATCTCGGTGGCTCTACAAAGGATCTTGCCTGTATTAGCGGCAGCCGCCTTTAGATCCGGTATAGAGAAATGGGGCGGTTGGTAGAAGGCGTCGAGTACGTCAAGAATCGTTGCCGAGAAGATCCTTGAGAAAGAATGCATTCGACCGCAGATAGCGGTGGCGGGTGCCCTGAAGGGTAGATTCAGTGGATCTGCATAGAAGAACTCGTTAGCCGCATCCCTTAGGCAGTTCTGATCCGACTTGCCCGGGTTGAGCAGGCGTACGGCCTCCGAGAATTGCTCGGCCATTCGCGAAAGACGAGAAGTGAAATTTATCTTGCCGCCTGTCTCGTGAAGGACATTAGAGCAGAAAGAATCTAGTGTGAGGGACGAGAGTATTGAGGAAGCGTCTCCAAAGGCTTCATGGAATGCGAAATACTCCAGACCGGCCGCATGGAGAAATTGAGGCCTGAGGCCGTCGAGAAGGGCATGTCCAACTTCATGGCACACGATGTCGGGACTCTCGCAGGTGTGGATTTTCTTGCCTGCTGTAGTGGGTGTGCAGAATCGCAGTCCCTTTTTAGGTCCCTCTCGGTGGTAAAAGGCGTTAAGCTCGTCGCCGCCCTCCAAGGTTACACGCAGAGTGCGCCCAACATCTTCGTGCCACGACAGGCTTCTGCCATTCATTGCCTCCGCGAACCAGTCCACAGCCCTTATGAGAGAGTCAATCGCTGTTTCATAACGGAGTTTCTCAGCAGCCGGACTGTAGGGGCCGGGTGCTCTGTCAATTACATCGAATGAAAGAGGGCTTTTGCTTATATCGCGAGTGGGCTGTGCTATTGGAGACCGTCGTGCGCTGTGCGCACCCGGATCCTCTTCCCAAACGTGAATTCTTGTCGGACTCATGGTCAACGGTCCCAGCGTCATATTGGAGTCTCTTCCATCATCGGTCCGCTCGCAGGATCGCTGCAACCGGTACCCCTTGATGTGGCTCGGACCGCGCCTGTACACCTTGCTGGGGCACCCTGGGAATGCGAGACACACATCACCGAGGCGCCAAGGCCCATTCCAGCCCTAGCGCGGCGAGTGCGGCGAGTTTGTCGGTGGTGAGTTTTGCGCGCCGGGTCTTCTGGTTCATGATCCATACGCCGAGTCGGACCTCGGTCCCGTCCTCCAGCCGTTCTACATGCCCTCTTGGCACGGTCAGGTGGCCCTCGCGGGTTTTGTACTGGGTGAGGGCCGTGATGCCCCGCTGGAAGGAGCCGGAGGCCGTCTTGGGAGCCGTCGTGGGCTCTGGCTCCGGCGGGAGGGGCGCGATGCCGAGTTGCTCGAGGAGCTGGCGTTGTCCGTCGGTCAGGGCCTGCCAGACCGCGGGCTTGCGTTGTCGGGCGAGCCATCGTCCGATGTCCATGCCGTGGATGGTGACGCCGGGCAGGACATCGACTTGGCCGTCTTCATCGCGGACGAGTTCGCGTAGGGCGGTGTAGTGGCGTTGCCAGTCGGCCGGCCAGTCCGGGTTCCAGTGCTCATCGACGGCCTCGAGAGCGGCCCGCCATTCGGGGTGTCCGTCCAGCGCTCCGGGGCGGCGGAGGTTGGACAGCCATTGTCCGATGGGCCGGTCGAGCATGGTGGCGGTGCGGGGTGCGCACAGTGTCCAGTGCTGTTCGTAGTAGGCCTTGGCGGCTTCCAGGTTTTCCTGGAATCGCTCGTCGGCCATGGACCAGACCATGCCGAGTTTCTCGAGTCGGCGGGCGCGCTGGCCGTTCATCTCTCCGGCCGCGTAGGCCCTGCGCTGCTCCGCGACCCACTGCCCGAGGGGTGTTGCTCCCTCGCGGTGTCCGTACGGCACGCGGGCGTGCCCGACCCGCTCCACGTATGCCTTGAGCTTCGCCCAGCCGCGGGCCCAGTCCTGCTTCTCCGTGTCGATGACGTTGAAGGAGACCCAGTTGGCGACCATCACCGGATCCCGCGGAGCCGCAAATCGCAGCAGCAGGCGGGATTCCTCCTCGCCTTCCTCAGGCGCCACACCAATGCTCACGGACGGCTGCGCCACGTCTTTCTGTGGCTCTTGCGGGATGGCGAGCAGTTCGACGGCTTCTTCATCATGAGCGCGCAGCCCTTCAAGGACTTTCACCAAGGGGCGATATGATCCCGAGCCGATCATGTCCTCGGGTGTTTCTCCCGGCTGGAGAAATACCGGCACGATCAAAGAGGCGAGCTTTCCCTCTCCCGGCTTCTGCCGCAGCGCGCGGCCGATGGCCTGGACGATGTCGTGGGGGGCGCCCTTGGGGTCGAGCAGGGCGACGCTGTCCACGGCGCGGATGTCGACGCCCTCGCCGAGGACGCGGCAATTCGAGAGCACGGCCCGCTGCGCGGTCGAGCCGAACGAGCCCAGCACCTCCCGCCGGTGCTCGGGGGCGTGCTCTCCGCACAGCCACTCCGCCCAGACCTTCGCCGGGTACTTCTCCGGCTCGTTGGCATGCAGCTTGGCCGCCACGCGCTCCAGGCCTTCCGCGTAGGCCTGTGCCTCGATGGTTCGGTGGTGGAAGGTGATGCACGTGCTGAGCCGGTGCTGCGCCATGGTGTGCAGGAGCGCCGCCTGGAGCGCCCCGAGCCGCTGTCCGCGGACCTCTTCGGTGTACCGGTCTTCGCCGTAGAGCCGCTGGGGGGTGAGGACGGGGTCCTGGAGCTCGAGGACGATGATCTGGTACCGCGCCAGCAACCCCCGCGACACGGCGGAGGCGAGCGACAGCTTGTACAGGACGGGCCCGAAGATCTTCTCGTCGTCCATGGAGGCTGCCATCTCCCGCGGCAGCGGATCCCGCACCCCCTCGGCAACCTCCCGACTGAGACGCTCTTCCCAGATCCGGGGCGTGGCCGTCAGGTACAGCCGCCGGTAGGCCGGGATGACGGCTTGGTCGTGGATGTCCGCCCACGCCTTACCCATCGAACCCGAAGTCCGGTGCGCCTCATCAACCACCGCCAGGTCCACCGGATCAAGCTTCTGGCCGTAGGCACCCTCGAAGGCCTCCGCCAGGACACCGAGGCTGGCGTAGGTCGCGTAGATGGTCACGGGCCCCTGGCCGTGCCACAGCGCCAGCTGCACCGGGTTGGTGGTGGAGCGCACCTTCAGGTTCCACAGCTCCGGGTCGTCCTGGAGCGAACACACGGCCACAGCCGGCCCCCGATGCCCCACCTCGTGCCACGCTTTCACCGTCTGCGCCAGCAGATCCAGCGTTGGCACCAGCACCAGCACCCGCCCGCGGGGCACGATCCGCTTGGCCGACGCCGCTGCAATGATCGTCTTCCCCGTGCCACACGCGGCGTGCACCTGCCCGCGCAGACCATTCCAGGGAATACCGCCCGGCGGGATATCGAGACCACGCACAATGGCGGCAACGGCCTCGATCTGGTGATCACGCAGTCTCACGGCCATGCTCCGTGTTCTCCTTGTCGCGAGATGTCGCACGTAATCAGAATGCGGATTCCGACTGCGGCGGATGCGGCTCGGGGGAGTAGTGTCTCATCCCAGATACTACACAGCGCATCACAGTGATGCAGCACCTTGGGCTGACTTCTGCCTCCAGGGTGATATCCGGTTGAATCCCCTCTGGTAGCGGCCGGTTATCCTGTACGCCTAAGATTATCCCTGGAGCGGGGCCACGAGGGCCTTGGGAAGTTGAGAAAGCGTCAGGGCGGAGCGGAGCGGAGCCCGTACCCGGCGGCGGAGGCAGCCCGATCCAGCCCCGACGGGCCGTCACTTCCATTGTGGGGGTGGCGGGATGGTTTCCCAGTGGCTACACAGACCCGCGCGTGATGCACCCGCCCCTCGTAGCCAGCCCCAGGAATCCCGCTTGCGGGATTCCCCCAATTCGCGTCTGCGCGAATTGAAACGCTTTCAGAATTCCGCTTGCGGAATTCAATTCCCGCGCTTGCGCGGGAATCTGGCGAAGCGTCAGCGGAGCCACGCCCGAAGCGCAGCGGAGGGCGCAA
>NZ_JAKEIO010000029.1 GCF_021474405.1 [Streptosporangium] indianense | reverse complement strand
TCCCCGTCCCCCTCCCCCACGGCCCACGCCCCGAACGGCAGGTACGCCCAGGTCGTGAACGCCGCCTCGGGCCGGTGCCTGCAGGTGTCCGGCGGCTTCGACAACGGCACCGACGTCGTCACCGCGCCCTGCACCGCCGCCCCCACCCAGCGCTGGCGCGTCGACACCGGTCGCGGTGTGGTGCAGTCGTCCGCGGATCCCGGCTTCTGCCTGGACAGCCGCGGTTCCGTCGACAGGGGTCTAGGCATCTGGGACTGCGACTCGGTCGACGGCGACCACGGCGAGAACCTGCGCTTCACGGTCGACGCCGACGGGGTCATCCGCCCGGCGATCGCCATCGAGACGGCGGTCACTCCGGACGAGGGCGGCGGGCTGTCACTGGAGCCGCTGACCGGGGGCACGGCTCAGCAGTGGCGGGCGGGGGCGGAATGACCCGCCCCTCCTGACGCCGTCCTACGACGTGCCGGAAACCCGCGTCCCCGTACTGGATCGCCGCCGTCAGGACTTGCGGTCGCCCCGACCCACCGTTCAAGGACGTTCGCCGAACTGCAGAAGGCCGCCCATGGAGAAGCACGCCGCGCCGAGGAGGGTGCCCCAGTTGGCGATGTCCGCGTTGGCCGGGTCGGCGGTGGCCGGGCGGGTGTAGGCGGCGAGTGCGGAGACCATGAAGAGGACGGAGCCGAACTGGTTCACGGCGACGATCGACCAGCCGAGGTCGCGCCGACGCAGACACGGGCCCCGGCCGTGGCAGATCTCGACGAAGGCGAGGTGGCCGGAGATCAGGAACAACAGGCAGCCGATCACGTCCGGTACCCAGATCAGCCGGTTGATCTGCTGGACGCTCAGCCCCTGGAGGAAGGAGTCCAGCAGGTTGATGCCGAACACCAGCGTGCCGGCGAACAGGACGAACGCGCTCAGCCAGTCCACCCGCGTCGGCTCGTAGCTCCACCAGCGCCAGCCGCTCGTGACCAGGCGCCCGGCGCCCCCGGGGACGTGCCGGGGCGCGTTGACGACCTGGAGCAGCGAAACGTAGCCGCCGGTGTTGAAGAACAGGCCGCCGGCGAAGTAGATCGAGGCACAGGTGGTGGCGTCGCCGGAGCCGAACTGGGCGACACCCGCGCCGAGTGCGAAGAGCGCGCCGCCGATGACGAAGGAGGTCGCGGCGATGGCGTTGAGTCTGCGCAGCCGGCCGAGCGCGAGATCGTCGGCCCGGGTGTGCCGGCCCGCCGGGGCGCCGACCGGGCGGACCGCGATGATGCCGCGCCGCCGGGCGAGCCGTGACTCCCACACGGCGGTGCCGCCGCCGGGGACGTGCCAGGTGAGCCGGGTGGTGAACGGTCCGGCGCCCTCGGCGCGCTGCTCGGTGGACGTCACGCGGACCGGGTGCCGCGCGTGCGCCGCGTGCAGTGGCACCCGGCCGGAACGGCGGGCGGGAGGGCGGCGATGCGACTCGGGTCGGTGTTCCGTCCGCAGTCGCTCCGTGCGTCGCTCATGGCATGTCCCGGGTCACTGGGCGCAGGGGGCACGCGCTTCGGGCGCCCCTCGAACAGGCATCGACTCTGCCAGAGCGGATCACGCGTCGCGGTCATTTCGCGAGCGTTTTGTCCCCGTCCGCGTACCACGACGTGGACGGCGGAAAAAACTTCGGCGGGGATGTCGAGAACCCGCGTCCGGCTCCGTCCCCGGGGTGAAAGCGGCCAAGATGGCCGCACCGGCACCGAGGAGAATCACCATGGCGAAGTACCTGCTGCTGAAGCACTACCGAGGCGCCCCGTCGGCCGTCAACGACGTACCGATGGACCAGTGGACGCCGGAGGAGATCTCGGCCCACATGCAGTACATGCACGACTTCGCGGCGCGGCTGGAGAAGACCGGCGAGTTCGTCGACGGGCAGGCGCTCGCCCCCGAGGGGGCGTGGGTCCGGTACGACGGGGAAGGGCGTCCGCCGGTCACGGACGGGCCGTTCGCCGAGACCAAGGATCTCATCGCCGGCTGGATGATCATCGACGTCGACGGCTACGACCGTGCCGTCGAGCTGGCCGGGGAACTGTCTGCCGCCCCCGGCGCGGGCGGCAAGCCGATCCACGAGTGGCTGGAGGTGCGCCCGTTCCTGACCGCCCCGCCCACCATCACGGAGTGACCCCACCGATGGACGAGGCCCTCATCAGAAGCCTCACCCCGAGTGTGCTCACGGTCCTCGTCCGCCGCGGAGCCGACTTCGCGGCGGCCGAGGACGCCGTGCAGGACGCGCTGGTCGAGGCGTTCCGCGTCTGGCCGGCCGAGCCCCCGCGGGACGCGAAGGGCTGGCTGGTCACCGTGGCCTGGCGAAAGTTCCTCGACCAGGCCCGCGCGGACAGCGCCCGCCGCAGGCGGGAGGACCTCGTCGAGGAGGAGCCGGCGCCCGGGCCCGCGTCCGACGTGGACGACACCCTCCAGCTGTACTTCCTGTGCGCCCACCCCTCCCTGACACCGTCGTCGGCCGTCGCGCTCACGCTGCGCGCCGTCGGCGGGCTCACCACCCGGCAGATCGCCCGGGCCTACCTGGTGCCGGAGGCGACGATGGCGCAGCGCATCAGCCGCGCCAAGCGCACCGTCTCCGGCGTACGGCTCGACCAGCCCGGTGACGTGGCGACGGTGCTGCGCGTCCTCTATCTGGTCTTCAACGAGGGCTACTCGGGCGACGTCGACCTCGCCGCCGAGGCCATCCGGCTCACCCGGCAGCTCGCGGCCGCCATCGACCACCCCGAGGTGTCGGGGCTGCTCGCGCTGATGCTGCTCCACCACGCCCGGCGCGCCGGGCGTACCGCGCCCGACGGCAGTCTGGTGCCGCTCGCCGAGCAGGACCGCGGCCGGTGGGACACCCGGCTGATCGCCGAGGGCGTCGGCATCCTCCAGGCGGCCCTCGCCCGCGACCGGCTGGGCGAGTTCCAGGCCCAGGCCGCCATCGCGGCGCTGCACGCGGACGCGCCCACCGCCGAGGAGACCGACTGGGTGCAGATCGTGGAGTGGTACGACGAACTCGCCGGTCTCACCGAAAGCCCGGTGGTCCGGCTCAACCGCGCGGTGGCCGTGGGCGAGGCCGACGGACCGCGCGCCGGTCTCGCGGCGCTCGCCGAGGTGGACGACGCGCTGCCCCGCCGTGACGCGGTGGCGGCCTACCTCCACGAACGCGACGGCGACCCGGAGACGGCGGCCCGTCTGTACGCCGAGGCGGCCCGCAAAGCTCCCAACCTCCCCGAACGCGACTATCTGACCCGCCAGGCGGCCCGTCTCAACGCCGGCCGGCGCCGCTGACGGGCCGCGCGCGACGGGTCACCGGCCTGACGACCCGGGACCCGTTCCGCCGGTCACCGCACCATCAAGGGCACGGGGTGCACCTCGTCCGCCTTGTGCCCGGCGCGCTCGTGAATGCGCTGGACCGCTTCGGCCGAGGGGGCCTCGGAGAGGCAGTAGACATGGCCGGACTCCGGGTCCGCCCAGGCCATCTCGAAGTGGACCTGCTCGTCCTTCTCGATCGCGAGGTCCGCGTTGTGGGCTTCACGCAACTGCTCTTCCGTGATGCCCTTCATGCCGCGATGGACGTCCATGTACTTGGGCATGCCGCGCGCCTCCTTCCCGGCACGGTGCTCGTCCGCGCCGCCTTGCCTACCTCTCATGCTCCGCCCGTACGGCCACCCGGGCGACCGCACGCCGAGGGGCCCCGGCGACACGGCCGGGGCCCCTCGGGTCGTACGGTCGGCGAAGTGTCGGCGTCAGCCGCACTGGCAGGGGCTGCCCGACTGGCACCCGCAGCCGCAGCCCGAGCCGCAGCCGCACGCGGCGATCAGGGGCAGGCTCCTGATCTCGGCGGGCTGCTCGGTCTCACGCTGCCGGGCGGGGTCGGGCGCCGTGCTGGGGGATTCGGCCATGGGTCCCTCCTCGAGGCTGGTGCCTGTACCCATTGGACGCCCGTCCGGCTGGGCGCATCAACGGCGCATTGAGGCGCCCACGCGCCCCGACCGTCCCCGACCCGTCTGCGGGTCACGCCCCGGACGGCCCCCGGGGGTCCCGCCCCCGGGCCGGGCCCGTCTAGGGGTTCTCCGCCTCCCGGCCGGGCCCGTCAGGCGCTCTCCGCCCCCGACACCGCCTGGATGTCCGGCTGCATGTCCGCCTGGAGCTCGTCCGCGTGCTCACCCGTCACCAGGTACACCACGCGCTTGGCGACCGACACCGCGTGGTCGGCGAACCGCTCGTAGTAGCGGCCGAGGAGCGTGACGTCCACGGCCGTCTCGATGCCGTGCTTCCAGCGGTCGTCCATCAGGTGCTGGAAGAGGGTGCGGTGCAGCAGGTCCATCTCGTCGTCGTCCTGCTCCAGCTGGAGCGCCAGGTCGACGTCCTTGGTGATGATCACCTCGGCGGCCTTCGCCATCAGGCGCTGCGCGAGCTGGCCCATCTCCAGGATCGTGGCGTGCAGGTCGCTCGGGACGGCGCGGTCGGGGTAGCGCAGGCGCGCGAGCTTCGCCACGTGCTGGGCGAGGTCGCCCGAGCGCTCCAGGTCGGCCGACATGCGCAGCGACGTGACGACGATGCGCAGGTCCGTCGCCACCGGC
This sequence comes from [Streptosporangium] indianense, assembly GCF_021474405.1. GTDB lineage: Bacteria > Actinomycetota > Actinomycetes > Streptomycetales > Streptomycetaceae > Streptomyces > Streptomyces indiaensis. Next base: position 59,994 of record NZ_JAKEIO010000029.1, on the reverse strand, counting down.
TGCTGGCGCGCCAGCAGGGCTATGGCCCTCGCCTCCAGCTCGTGCTGGAGTTCGTCGACCCGCTGGTCGGCCTCGATGACGTTCTCGGCCAGCTTCAGGTCGGAGTCGAGCATGGCGGTCGTGGCGCGCCCGATCGCCGACCCGACCAGCCGGGCCATCTCCACCAGACCGTCGCCGATCGAGTCCAGTTCCTCGTGGTACGCGTCCCGCATCAGGCTTCCCTCTCGTGCGTTTCAGTCGGGGGTCCAAGGGCCGGGGCCCACCGGACAACCGGCGGTACGACCGTCGTGCGACCGGCGGTCCGAACCCCACGCTCCCACGTTCCGCCCCGTACGCGTCCGTTTCCGTCATCCCAAATGAACCAATACTGGCTCCAAGGTGAACTCTGGGCGACGAGTGTTCGAGCTCGCAGCCCGACGGCTGTGGAGGGTGCCCGAGCCATGCCTAACCTGGGTGCATGGACGTGAACGCGGCGGTCGCCGCAGCGGCAGCGATCGCCGGGGTGCTCACCGGCGTCATCGCCATGCTCGCGTTCCGCTGGAGTGAGCGCGAGCAGAAGCGCCCCACCCGTAGCTCCCTGCACACCGACGCGGTGCTCCCGCCCGGCGTGGACACGGTCCTGTCGGTCCTCCGGTCGTCCGCCGTCGTCCTCGACGAGGCCGACGCCGTGGTCAAGGCCAGCTCGGCGGCGTACGCCCTCGGCCTGGTCCGCGGTGGCAAGCTCGCCGTCGAGCCGATGCTGCAGATGGCCCGGGACACCCGGCGGGACGGCGAGATACGCCAGGTCGAGCTGGACCTGCCCCGGCGCGGCACCGGACGCGGAGAGGCCCTGGCCGTCTCCGCGCGGGTCGCGCCGCTCGGCTCCCGGCTGGTGCTGCTGCTGGTGGAGGACCTGACCGAGGCCCGCCGCATCGAGGCGGTCCGGCGCGACTTCGTCGCCAACGTGAGCCATGAGCTGAAGACGCCGGTCGGCGCCCTCTCGCTGCTCTCCGAGGCCGTGATGGACGCCTCCGACGACCCCGAGGCCGTGGAGCGGTTCGCCGGGCGCATGCAGATCGAGGCCACCCGGCTCACCAGCCTGGTGCAGGAGCTCATCGACCTCTCGCGCGTGCAGAACGACGACCCGCTGGAGGACGCCGAGCCGGTCCGCGTCGACGAGCTCGTCGCCGAGGCCATCGACCGCTGCCGGCACCAGGCCGGGGCCAAGCAGATCACCATGGCCTCGAATGTATGGGCGCCCGAAGGGCCCGATCAGGGTGGTGGCGGGCGTCGGGCGGGCGGCACCGCCGACCTGCGCGTGTGGGGAAACCGCGGCCAGCTCGCCGCCGCCCTCGGCAACCTCGTCGAGAACGCGGTCAACTACTCGCCCGCCCGCACCCGCGTCGGCATCGCGGCCCGCAGCGTCAGCGCCGCCGGCGGGGACCACATCGAGATCGCCGTCACCGACCAGGGCATCGGCATCTCCGACAAGGACAAGGAGCGCATCTTCGAGCGCTTCTACCGCGTCGATCCCGCCCGCTCCCGCGCCACCGGCGGCACGGGGCTGGGGCTGGCCATCGTCAAGCACGTGGCCGCCTCGCACGGCGGGGAGGTCACGGTGTGGAGTGCCGAAGGCCAGGGCTCCACCTTCACCCTGCGCCTGCCGGAGGCCGGTGCGGCCCGCGGCGCACGTCAGCAGCCCGCCCGAGAGACACGCGCAGGAGGCGCGGGCCTCGACGAGGAGGCCGGGCGGTCCACCCCCACATCCCCCGAATCAGACGCGTACGAAACGCTTCCCGCCCCGGAGGTCCTTCCGTGACCCGAGTGCTCGTCGTCGAGGACGAGGAGTCCTTCTCCGACGCCCTGTCGTACATGCTCCGCAAGGAGGGCTTCGAGGTCGCCGTCGCGACCACCGGGCCCGACGGACTCGACGAGTTCGAGCGCAACGGCGCCGACCTCGTCCTCCTCGACCTGATGCTGCCCGGCCTGCCGGGCACCGAGGTGTGCCGCCAGCTGCGCGGCCGGTCCAACGTCCCCGTCATCATGGTGACCGCCAAGGACAGTGAGATCGACAAGGTCGTCGGGCTGGAGATAGGAGCCGACGACTACGTCACCAAGCCGTTCTCCTCGCGCGAGCTGGTCGCGCGGATCCGTGCCGTGCTGCGCCGCCGCGGCGAGCCCGAAGAGGTCACCCCGGCGGCCCTGGAGGCCGGCCCGGTCCGCATGGACGTCGACCGGCACGTGGTCACCGTCGGCGGCACCAAGATCGATCTGCCGCTGAAGGAGTTCGACCTGCTGGAGATGCTGCTGCGCAACGCCGGCCGGGTGCTGACCCGCATGCAGCTCATCGACCGCGTCTGGGGCGCCGACTACGTCGGTGACACCAAGACCCTCGACGTCCACGTCAAGCGGCTGCGCGCCAAGATCGAGCCGGACCCGGGTGCTCCGCGCTACCTGGTGACGGTCCGCGGTCTCGGCTACAAGTTCGAGCCGTAGGCCGGCGGGCGGCGACGGCGGCACGAAGGGCGGGCCCCCTCCTCGGAGGGGGCCCGCCCTTGTCGCGTCTGCTCAGTGACCGGCGCTCGCGCTCGCCGAGGCCGCGTCGGTCGGCGTGCCGGACGCGTTGTGGCCGCCCTCACCGGCCGCGGGGCTCTCCGGCGCGCCCGACTCGCCCTCGGCGGGGGAACCGGACGGCGAACCCGACGGGGACGACGAGGCGCCCGGCGCCGGGACCTCGGTGGGGCCCCACTCCTTGAAGTAGTGCTCGGCGGGCACGACGAACGCCTGCAGGCTCACGGCACCCGTCTTGCTGAAGGTGAAGGTGATCTTCTGGGCGTTGCCGTCCTGCACGGCCTCACGGCTGCTCGGCAGCATCGCCGTGGCGTTGTCCTTGCCGCCCAGGATCAGCGAGCCACCGGCCGGGATGCTGAGGCTGCCGCCCTTGGCGGGCTTGAGCTCGGCGGTCTTGCCGGTGCCGGGCAGCGTGATGGACTCCAGCGTCTCGGCGCTGCGGCCCGAGTTGAAGAGGGTGGCGGAGATCGCGGCCGGGCCGGTCGACTCGAGGTCGGGCTGCGTGATCACGATCGCGTTCTGGACCTTGATGTCGCCGACGCTCGTCGCTGCGTTGTCCGGCTTGATCTCCAGCGTCTGGGCGTCGTTGCCGGCGCCGCACGCGGCGAGCGAGGCGATCGAGAACGCGGTGACGACGGCGGCGAGGGCACCGCGTCGAAGGCTGCTGCTCACGGCGGCGGCAACTCCTTGACTCGAGCGGAGCGGCCGATAAAGCCGCCCTAAGTGTCTGTCAGCGGGCCTTAGGTTACCGAGCCGCCCTCGTCCGGCCGCACCCGACCCCCCGGCACCGCCGATCCCACCTGAGTCTCCTGTGACTCCCGCGTCACATTGGCGTGGTCGTCGTCCGGCATTCACATAAGAGACCCGCGCGGCGCCGCAAATGTTCCGTGGAGGAATGCGCGGACCGCCTCGGAATTGATCACCGGCGGCTCGTCGGAGGGCCCTGTGATCAATTCCGGATTCGACGTGAACCCGGCGCGGACCGCCGAACGGAGTAGCGGAAGTCGATCATACGGAACCGGACATATGGGGATGTTCGGCCTTCCGGAGGATGCTCCGGATGCGTGTAACGTACGCGTTTCACTCGCCCCGAAGAGCCGCTCCCACCTGCGAATACCTTCTTCCGATCCCTGTCCGAAGCACGTTCCTGTCGGAGTTGTCAAGCCCCGAGATATGCCCTGACCTGCGAAAACGCCATTCAGTACCCGCAGTTTCCGTGTTACCCTGGATAGCCACGGAAGGGGTACCTGTCACATGACGTTCAAGGTTGGCGACACCGTGGTCTATCCCCATCACGGGGCCGCGCTGATCGAGGCCATCGAAACTCGCCAGATCAAAGGCGTGGACAAGACCTACTTGGTGCTGAAGGTCGCCCAGGGCGACCTGACGGTACGTGTGCCAGCGGACAATGCGGAGTTCGTCGGCGTGCGTGATGTGGTCGGTCAGGACGGGCTGGACCGGGTCTTCGAGGTGCTGCGCGCACCGTACGCCGAGGAGCCCACGAACTGGTCCCGTCGATACAAGGCAAACCTGGAGAAGCTCGCCTCGGGCGATGTCATCAAGGTCGCGGAAGTGGTGCGTGACCTGTGGCGTCGTGAGCGCGAGCGCGGACTCTCCGCCGGTGAGAAGCGCATGCTCGCCAAGGCCCGCCAGATTCTGGTGAGCGAGCTCGCCCTCGCGGAGAACACCAACGAGGACAAGGCCGAAGCCCTGCTCGACGAGGTGCTCGCCTCCTGAGGCGAAACCCGTCGCACAGCGCTCTGCGCTTGCCGAAGCCGCTGATCAAGGCTGCTGGTCGAGGCTGATCGGCCGAGCGCGCGCCTGCACATCGAAATGCCGCGGTGCCCGATGACGAATGACTTGTCGCCGGGCGCTGCGGCATGTTCGTACTCCGAAGCCGATGCGCCGTCACTCCGAGATGTGTTATCACTCACGCCCCGGTGTTCAGGGGTGCCGGGCCCGGGCAGCCGGCTCGACCAGCGTCACGGAAGGGTCCGGTCGAGCGCGTCGCGCCCGGCACTCCTCCAGGCCATACCCACGCCGGGCCAGCACACAAACCTGACAGGAACCGATGTCTGACGATTCGCGTCCCTCGCCGCCCGCCGGCCCCTCCGCGACCCGTACGGCGGCCGTGATCCCCGCCGCCGGCCGCGGTGTCCGGCTGGGCCCGGGCGCCCCCAAGGCGCTCCGCGCGCTCGGCGGTACCCCCATGCTCATCCACGCCGTCCGCGCGATGGCCGCCTCCCGCGCCGTCGGCACGGTCGTCGTCGTGGCCCCGCCCGACGGCGCCGCCGAGGTCCGCTCGCTGCTCGACGCGCACGCCCTGCCCGAACGCACGGACTTCCTCGTCGTCCCGGGCGGGCAGACCCGCCAGGAGTCCGTGAAGCTCGGCCTCGACGCGCTGCCGCCCGGCCACGACATCGTGCTCGTCCACGACGCGGCCCGGCCGCTGGTGCCGGTGGACACCGTCGACGCCGTGATCGAGGCCGTACGGGACGGCGCCCCGGCCGTGGTGCCGGCCCTGCCGCTCGCCGACACCGTCAAGCAGGTCGAGCCCGCCGGCACCCCCGGCGAGCCGGAGCCGGTCGTCGCCACGCCGGAGCGCGCCCTGCTGAGGGCCGTGCAGACCCCGCAGGGCTTCGACCGGAACACCCTGGTCAGGGCGCACGAGACGGTGACCGGCGAGGTCACCGACGACGCCGCCATGGTCGAACAGCTCGGCCTCACCGTGGTGGCCGTCCCCGGCCACGAGGAGGCCTTCAAGGTGACCCGTCCCCTGGACCTGGTCCTCGCGGAGGCGGTCCTGGCCCGCAGGAGGCTCAACGATGGCTTCTGACCAGCCCGTACTGCCCCAGGTCGGCATCGGAACCGACATCCACGCCTTCGAGGAGGGCCGCGAGCTGTGGTGCGCCGGCCTGAAGTGGGAGGACGCGGGCCCGGGCCTGGCCGGGCACTCCGACGCGGACGTCGTCGCCCACGCCGCCTGCAACGCCCTCTTCTCCGCCGCCGGCCTCGGCGACCTCGGGCAGCACTTCGGCACCGGCCGCCCCGAGTGGTCCGGCGCCTCCGGGGTCACGCTCCTGACGGAGGCCGCGCGCATCGTGCGCGAGGCCGGATTCCGCATCGGCAACATCGCCGTACAGGTGGTGGGCCCTCGCCCGAAGATCGGCAAGCGCCGGGACGAGGCCCAGAAGCTGCTGTCGGAGGCGGCCGGAGCGCCCGTGTCGGTGTCGGGCGCGACGACGGACGGGCTCGGCTTCCCCGGCCGGGAGGAAGGACTGATGGCGGTGGCCACGGCCCTGGTGGTGCGCGCCGGCTGAGGGCGGGCGCCGGGCCTTCCCGTTGCCTGTGTCACGAATGTGTGCGTCCCGTGGTGAAGGTCCTGAGGCACACCCCGGGGCCCACTACCCTGGAGTGGTGACTATTCGCCTGTACGACACCAGCGCCCGGCAGATCCGTGACTTCTCCCCGCTCCGGCCGGGTTGTGTCTCGATCTACCTGTGCGGTGCCACCGTGCAGGCGGCCCCGCACATCGGGCACATCCGCTCCGGGCTGAACTTCGACATCATGCGCCGCTGGTTCGAGTACCGCGGCTACGACGTCACGTTCGTGCGGAACGTGACGGACATCGACGACAAGATCATCGCGAAGTCGGCCGAGCAGAGCCGCCCCTGGTGGGCCATCGGCTACGAGAACGAGCGCGCCTTCAACGACGGCTACACGGTGCTCGGTTGCCTGCCGCCCACCTACGAGCCGCGGGCCACCGGCCACATCACCGAGATGGTCGAGATGATGCGCGGCCTCATCGAGCGCGGGCACGCCTACGAGGCCGACGGCAGCGTCTACTTCGACGTCCGCTCCTGGCCCTCCTACCTGGAGCTGTCCCGGCAGGACCTCGACGAGATGCGGCAGCCCGCCGAGGAGGGCATCACCGGCAAGCGCGATCCGCGCGACTTCGCCATGTGGAAGGCCACCAAGCCCGGCGAGCCCGACTGGGAGACGCCGTGGGGACGCGGCCGGCCCGGCTGGCACCTGGAGTGCTCGGCCATGGCGCACAAGTACCTCGGCCCCGCCTTCGACATCCACGGCGGCGGTCTGGACCTGATCTTCCCGCACCACGAGAACGAGATCGCCCAGGCCAAGGCCTACGGCGACGAGTTCGCCCGGTACTGGGTGCACAACGCCTGGGTCACCATGAGCGGCGAGAAGATGTCCAAGTCGCTCGGCAACTCGGTCCTGGTCAGCGAGATGGTCAAGCGCTGGCGGCCCATCGTGCTGCGCTACTACCTCGGCACCCCGCACTACCGCTCGATGATCGAGTACAGCGAGGAGGCGCTGCGCGAGGCCGAGTCGGCGTTCGCGCGGATCGAGGGCTTCGTGCAGCGCGTGGTGGAGAAGGCCGGCGTCGTCGAGCCCGCCGCCGAGGTGCCGCTGGCCTTCGCCGAGGCCATGGACGACGACCTGGGCGTGCCGCAGGCCCTCGCCGTCGTGCACACCACGGTCCGGCAGGGCAACAGCGCGCTGGCCGCCGACGACAAGGAAGCCGCCGTCGCCCGGCTCGCCGAGGTCCGCGCGATGCTCGGCGTGCTCGGCCTCGACCCGCTCGACCCGCAGTGGGCCGGGGAGGGCGACCGCGGCCAGGACCTGCACGGCGTGGTCGACACGCTCGTGCGCATGGTCCTCGACCAGCGCGAGGCCGCCCGGGCCCGCAAGGACTGGCCCACCGCCGACGCCATCCGCGACCAGCTCGGCCAGTCCGGCCTGGTCATCGAGGACAGCCCGCAGGGCCCCCGCTGGAGCCTCGGCCCCCGCTAGGGCCCGGCCGCGGCCGGAAGATCGATTGTGCCGCCCGGGCCCCCGGGCGGCACACTTCATAGACGTACGCACTTCACCGCCTCACGGCGACAGCAGAGACAGGTAGGTCATGGCAGCCAACAACCGCCGCATGTCCGGCAAGAAGGGCGCGCAGGTCGGCAGTGGCGGCCAGCGGCGCAAGGGTCTCGAGGGCAAGGGCCCCACCCCGCCCGCCGAGATGCGCAAGGGACACAAGAAGAACCGCATCGCCAACGCCAAGGCGAAGCAGTCGGTGCGCCGGCCCGTGGCCCGCGGCCGCGGCGGCAAGGGCACGTCCGAGCTGGTCGTCGGACGCAACCCGGTCCTGGAGGCGCTGCGCGAGGGCGTCCCGGCCTCCACGCTCTACGTCCAGCAGTTCATCGACAACGACGAGCGGGTGCGCGAGGCCCTCCAGGTCGCCGCCGAGCGCGGCGGCATCAACCTCATGGAGGCCCCGCGTCCCGAGCTGGACCGGATGACCAACGGCCTCAACCACCAGGGCCTGGTCCTCCAGGTCCCGCCGTACGAGTACGCCCACCCCGAGGACCTGGCGGCCGCCGCCTACGACCACGGCGAGGACCCGCTGATCGTCGCCCTGGACGGCGTCACCGACCCGCGCAACCTCGGCGCGGTCGTCCGTTCCGTCTCCGCCTTCGGCGGTCACGGCGTCGTGGTCCCCGAGCGCCGCGCGGCCGGCATGACGGCCGGTGCCTGGAAGACGTCCGCCGGTACGGCGGCCCGCACCCCGGTCGCCCGCGCCACCAACCTGACCCGGGCCCTGGAGGCGTACAAGAAGGCCGGCATCACGGTCGTCGGCCTGGCCGCCGACGGCGAGGCGGACCTCGGTGAGCTCGCGGCGCTGGACGGCCCGCTCGTCATCGTCGTCGGCAGCGAGGGCAAGGGCCTGTCCCGGCTGGTCGGGGAGACCTGTGACGTCCGGGTGCGGATCCCGATGCCGGGCGGCGCCGAGTCGCTCAACGCCGGTGTGGCGGCGGGGATCGTGCTGTACGAGGCGGCCCGCCGACGGCGCTGAACAAGCGTCCGGAACTTCACCTGTACGGGGCAATTCCGGTGTCATCGGGGCGACGAGGACAAGCTTGACGGGGTCCGGACAGATCCGGCGGGTCAAAGCAGTGTCCTAACGCGACGTCACTCGGTTAGATGAGTGTGGACACCAGAACACCCCGCACACCCACGGGGGACCGCTCGTCGGGACTCGACGACGCTCCCGCGCTGAGCATGGTGAAGGTGCCGAGCGACCCGGCGCAGGTCATCGTCAATCACGCGAGTTTCCGCGTGCTGTTGGGCGTATCGACGCGTCACGTCCAGTCCCCCCGGGTCGCACGGCATCTGACCGCCACCGAGGACACCGCCCGCATTCCCCAGGCGGGGGGACGAGCGGACGGGGCCGGCGCCCGACGCCGACCCGTCGTCTGGAGTGGCAGATCCGCCCCCGACGACACCGGCGCACACCGGCTCCTTCAGGCCGTGCGGCACGAGAGCGTCCGCCACGCCGACGAGCCCGCCGCCGACGCCGGGGCCACCCAGGTCATCTCCCGCGTGGGCCCGGGCTATGACACGCCCGGGTACCAGGGCGTGGGCTACGGCGGCGACGGCTACGCGGGCGACGGCTACGAAGGCGACCTCGCCCAGACCGTCGAGACGCCGGTCGTCGGCCCGCAGCGCACCCGCGAGCCCGCCGAAGGCACCCGGCTGCTGCCCCCCATGCGCACCGTCGGCAGCGCCTACGACGAGCAGGCCTACGACGAGCAGGGCTACGGCGATCCGGACTACGAGGACGGCGAGTTCGAGGAGTCCGCGACCGAAGCGGACGACACCGGACGCCGGGCCAAGCGGCGCGGCGACGACCCGGCCCGGCACGGCTACTACCCGGGCCGCTGGATGAACCTCGGTGTCGTCCTGCTCCCGCTGCGCGTCTTCCTCGGCTTCATCTCCATCTACGCCGGCATGGGCAAGCTGTGCGACCCCGTCTACTTCGAAGGCGGCAAGCGCGGCTCGATGGTCAAGTGGCTCAACACCCTGCACCCGTGGGAAGTGGCCGAGCCGCTGCGCCAGTTCGCCCTGGAGCACCCGGTCGGCGCCGGTCTGGTCATCGCCTTCGCGCAGGTCATCGTCGGCGTTCTGACGGTGCTGGGCTGCTGGCAGCGTGTCGCCGCCTGCCTGGGCGCCCTGCTGTCGGCCGCGCTGCTGGTGACGGTCAGCTGGAAGAGCGTCCCGGCCTACGAGACCCCCGACATCATCTACCTCGCCGCCTGGTCGCCGCTGATCATCGCCGGCGCCCCCGTCTACTCCGTCGACGGCCGCCTGGCCGGCAGCGCCTGGCGCCGGCTCGGCCCTCGCACCGACATCTGGGACCTGCGCCGCTACGTGCTGCGGCGCGGCGCCCTCGTCACCGCGATCGTCACCGGCATCACCCTGCTCGTCGGCTCGTTGCTCGGCGGTGCCGTCCGGGACGCCGACCGGGTCGTCGTCCCGGGCCCCGGCGAGGCCCCGCGCAACGAGCTGCCCGGCTCCCCGCTCCCGGGTGAGCCCGGCAAGCGCAAGGAGAAGCGGACCCCGTCGGCCTCCTCCTCCGCGCCCACCCAGGGAGCCACGGCCGGCTCGGCGAGCCCCAGCGCGGGCACCACGACCCGGCCCGACGCCACCCGCGACACCGGCACCGTCACCGGCGGATCCCCCAGCCAGACCCAGGGGACCACGGGCCAGGCACCGCCCCAGCAGACCGCCCCGGCCGACCAGGCCCCGAGCACCACGACCGGCCCCACGTCCGGCGGCGGCACGGCTACGGGCGGCACGGGCTCGACCGGCGGCACCGGCAGCGGAGGCTCTTCCTCCCCGGGCCGCTCGGGCCTGGTGGGCGGCCTCCTGGGCTGACACCCGACCAGCACACCAGAAGGCCCCGCATCAACAGATGCGGGGCCTTCTCACGCGTAAGGGGGCAACGTCCCCAAGGGGCTGCACGGATCAACGGGCTCGGAGGCCAACACCTCAAGGGGCGCGGGGAACTGCGCGACAAGCCACGACGAGCCCGCAGCCGAAGCACACCACGCCACGCCACGCCACCCGCCACGGCTACCGCTTCAGCGCCTCCAGCTCCTTCGCCGCCTCGGTCAGATCCTTCGCCGTGTCGATGGCCCGCCAGTACGCCCCCTGCGGGATCGTGAACCCGGCCAGCCGCCGCTCACGCGCCAGATGCGGGAACGTCGTCCGCTCATGGTCACCCCGGTGCGGCAGCAGCCCGGCGAACTCGGGGGAGAAGACGTACACACCGGCGTTGATCTCGAAGGTCGACGGCGGTGCCTCGATGAAGTCGGTGATCCGCCCGAAACCGTCGGTCTGCACCGCACCCCACGGTAGCCGGGGCCGCGCCAGCGCCAGCGTCGCGACGGCGTCCCGCTCGGCGTGGAAGTCGGCCATGTCCCGCAGTGAGAACCGCGTCCAGATGTCGCCGTTCGTCGCGTACCAGGGCTGGTCGGGGTGCGGGAGGTGAGCCGCGGCGTACTTGAGGCCGCCGCCGCGCCCGAGCGGCTCCGGCTCGACGACCGTCGTGACGGAGAGGGGCAACTCGGCCGTCTCGAGCCACTTCTGCAGCACCTCGGCGAGATGACCGCAGGACACGACGACGTCCGTCACACCCTCGTCGGCGAGCCAGGACAGCTGATGGCCGATGATCGGCGTCCCCGTCCCGGGGATCTCGACCATCGGCTTGGGCCGGTCGTCGGTGTACGGACGCAGCCGGGAGCCCTGGCCACCGGCCAGAACGACGGCTTGAACGGGGCGGGACGCGGCGCTCGGATCGCTCATGAGAACGAACTGTACGTGGCGTCCCGCCCGGGACAGCGGCTGACGACCGTTCCCGTGTCAGCCGTGGTGGACGTCCCGCACGGTGGCGGGGCGGTATGCGCCGGCAGGGTGGTGCGCTCAGCTGTGCGCGGCGGCGACGCCGGTGGCGAAGGCCGTGTCACAGACCGGGCGCGCGTAGGACTGCGCGCGGGTCGGGCCGTAGACCCGGACGGCGGCCTGGCCGAGCGCGCGGGCGATGGACGCGCAGTGCTTCGCCAGGGCGGGGCGGCCGTTCACGGCTTGCTGGAGGTGGGTGAGGGCGACGCCCGGGTCCTCCTCCTGCAGTTCGGTCAGCAGCTTGTCGCGCAGGACGTCCTGGGGGGCGCGCTTGGCGGCCCGCGGGGTGCCCACGGAGGCGTCGGCGGCGGTGAGCACCGGGTCCGTGGAGTTCCCCGACCAGTTGACCCGGGTGACCGCCAGGGTCCCGGAGAGCACCAGGACGACGGGCAGGACGAAAGCGAGGGTGCGGCCGATCCGGCGGGCGGGGCCCCGGCCGCGTCGCGTCTGTTGGTTCATGGAGTGCTTCACGCGTGTGAGGGTAGCGCCCGGTAATGGTTTGTAGACATTTAGTCACCGGTTCGGGGGATGAGAGAGTGCCACTTTCCGGGTAGTGCGTTGACGCACAGCGCTCGAAACGTCCGGTCTGCCGGGGTATTTGTCGACAACGTGAAGGGCCCCGCAGCACGCTGCGGGGCCCTCTTCGTCAATCTGGGTGATTCACCCGGGATGGTGCGCTCGCTGGTTGATCAGTCGGACAGGCGCGCACCGGTCGACGTCGAGAACACGTGGGTCTCGCCGGAGCGGGGCACGATGTGCAGCTGGCTGCCCTTCTCCGGGACGTCACGGCCGCTGACGCGGACGACGAGGTCCTTGGACTCGTCGCCGACCGTGGCGGTGCCGTAGACGTACGCGTCGGCGCCGAGCTCCTCGACGACGTTGACGGTGACCGCGAGGCCCAGGTCGGACTCCGGGCCGGCCACGTCGAAGTGCTCGGGGCGGACGCCGACGGTGACGGTCTTGTCGGTGGCGGCGGCGATCGCGTCGCGCTGCACCGGCACGACGGACTTGCCGAACTTGACGCCGCCGTCGGTGATCGGCACCTCGACGAGGTTCATCGCCGGGGAGCCGATGAAGCCGGCCACGAAGAGGTTGGCGGGCTTGTCGTACATGTTGCGCGGGGTGTCGATCTGCTGGAGCAGACCGTCCTTGAGGACCGCCACCCGGTCGCCCATCGTCATGGCCTCGACCTGGTCGTGGGTGACGTAGACGGTGGTGATGCCCAGGCGGCGCTGGAGGCTCGCGATCTGCGTACGGGTGGAGACACGGAGCTTGGCGTCCAGGTTGGACAGCGGCTCGTCCATGAGGAACACCTGGGGCTCACGGACGATGGCGCGGCCCATGGCGACACGCTGGCGCTGACCACCGGAGAGGGCCTTCGGCTTGCGGTCCAGGTACTCGGTGAGGTCGAGGATCTTCGCGGCCTCCTCGACCTTCTGCCGGATCTCCGCCTTGTTGACGCCGGCGATCTTGAGCGCGAAGCCCATGTTGTCGGCGACCGTCATGTGCGGGTAGAGCGCGTAGTTCTGGAACACCATGGCGATGTCCCGGTCCTTGGGCGGCAGGTGGGTGACGTCGCGGTCGCCGATGCGGATGGCGCCGGCGTTGACGTCCTCGAGCCCCGCGAGCATGCGGAGCGAGGTGGACTTGCCGCAGCCGGAGGGGCCGACGAGGACGAGGAACTCGCCGTCCTCGATGTCGATCTCCAGCGCGTCGACGGCGGGCTTGGTGGAACCCGGGTAGATCCGGGTCGCCTTGTCGAACTGCACAGTGGCCATGGTGAATGAACCCCTTCTACCGGCAGGAACGTGCCGGACGATCCGAGTAGGAAGGCGGTGCCACGACGGTGATCCCGTTGTGGTGTAGTCCACGCGTGTGAACTGGCTCAGGACGGTACCTGGCGTTCACACGTATGTCAGCAGTTCCGGCCCTGTGAACTTCGCGGAAATTTTCGAAGCGGCCCGATCTCTTCCGTGTCACTCCCGCCCGTAGCGGCGGGCCAGGGCCGCCACCGCCCGGGCGACGGCCTGCCGCAGCTCGGGCGGACCGAGCACCTCGGCCTCGGGGCCCAGCCGCAGCAGGTCGCCGACGGCCACGGCCTCCGTCTCCACACTCAGCTCCACCTCGGTCCAGCCGTCCGCGTCCGGTGCGCTCGCGCTTTCCAGGGCGTGTACGCCCGCCGCACCGAACTGCATCGGCAGCAGCTTCTGCCCGCGCGGTGAGAGCCGCACCCGGGCGGTGCCCTGCCGCAGTGCGGCCTCCAGGTGCCGGGAGGACGTCTCCCAGTGGGCGAACCCGGCGGGGCGGTCGAACAGCTCGCCCGTCTCCGCCACGGACAGCACGCGCGAGACCCGGTAGGTCCGTACGGCCTCCTCCGCCAGGGCGACCAGGTACCAGATGCCGCCCTTCAGGACGAGCCCCAGCGGCCGCACCTCCCGGTGGATCTCGCCGCGCCAGCGCCGGTAGTGCAGCCGCAGCACCCGCCGCTCCCACACGGCCGCCGCCACGGCCTCCAGACACGGCACCGGGTCGGCCTCCCGGAACCAGGCGGGCGCGTCCAGGTGGAACCGCTCCTGGACCCGGCGCGCCTGCCCGGACAGCTCCGCCGGCAGGGCCGCCTGGACCTTCAGCTGAGCGCTGGCCAGGACCGCCCCCAGCCCCAGGTCCCGGGCGGGCCCGGGCATCCCGGCGAGGAACAGTGAACCGGCCTCGGCGTCGGTGAGACCGGTCAGCCGGGTCCGGTATCCGTCGACCAGCCGGTAGCCGCCCTCGGGCCCCCGGTCGGCGCACACGGGCACACCGGCCGCCCCCAGCGCCTCGACGTCCCGGTAGACCGTCCGCACCGACACCTCCAGCTCGGCGGCGAGCTCGGGTGCGGTCATCCGCCCGCGGTTCTGGAGCAGCAGGAGCAGGGAGAGGAGCCGGTCGGCGCGCATGGGGGCATTGTCGCGGCGTACGAGGCGTACCTGACAGGGGATGTCAGGTACGGCGTCCAGGCTGGGGGAGCACATCGAGGCACATCGAGGTCATCGAGGCACACCGACGAGCGGCCGACCGAAAGGACCACCATGTCCGGCACCCGCACCACCGCCGCCACCACCACCGGAAACTTCACCTTCGCCGACTGGCGGGAACGCGTGATCGGCCCCGCCGAGGACGCGACCCCCCGCCTCGCGCACGCGTCCGTCCGGAACACCTTCACGGGCGGCATCGAGGCGGCCGGGACGACGTGTGAGTACGCGATCGTCTACGTCACCGCGAAGACCGGCTCCTTCAGCGGCATGGAACTCCTCACCGGCCGCGTCGACGGCCGTGAGGGGAGTTTCGCGGTGGAGGAGCGGGGGTGGTTCGGCGAGGACGGCACCGTGCACTGCACCTTCGAGGTGGTGCCGGGCTCGGGCAGCGGCGAGCTGACCGGCCTCACGGGGGAGGGCGGCTTCACCGCACGGCACGGCGAGACGGCGGTGCCGTACCGCTTCGCCTACGACCTGGAGGAGACCCCCGACGGCACGGAACTTCGTGGCTCGGCGTAACGGGCTCTGTGTACAGTGGTGCCGCCCCTCACGCGCGGCAACGCGCGACACGGCACCCGCCTCCTTAGCTCAGCTGGCCAGAGCAACGCACTTGTAATGCGTAGGTCGTCGGTTCGAATCCGACAGGGGGCTCTGAGATGAAACGGCAGGTCACAGGCCGCTTAGTCACTGCTCGTCCAGGGAGGCCCCCGGGCGGGCAGTACGCATTCTGTACGCATGGTTTCCCCTACGCGGCTTCCGCGAGGGACGCACGCAGCTTGTCGAGTGCGACAGCACGCCCGGCGTCCAAGCGGTCCGCCACCTCGTCCAGCCGGTCCGGGAACAGGTGGCCGTAGATGTTCAGCGTCATCGCCGCGTCCTTGTGCCCCAGCATCGTCTGCACGACCTTCACGTCCGCGCCGGCCGCGATGGCGAGAGACGCGGCCGTGTGCCTCAGCTTGTGCGGCGTGATGCCCATGCCCTCGAGGCCCGCCGCCTTCACCGCGGGGTCGAAGACCCTCGAGCGGAAGTTCGCGTAGCGGAGCGGGCCGCCCTCGGGCGCGGTGAACAGCAGCTCGTCAGCCTGCCGCCCGTGGGCGAGGGCGCCCAGCTCGTCCGCGAACGAGCGGGGGACCGGCACGGACCGCTTCTCGTGGTTCTTCACCGGCCCCAGCGCCAGCACGCCGCCGACATCGGTGTAGTTCTGCACGATCCGGATGCGCCGCTGGGCGACGGACAGACGGCCGGCCTTCACCGCGGACGCCTCCGCCCACCGAACGCCGCAGTACCCCAGGGTCAGGATCAGCAGCCGGTACTCACTGGCCGCGGCCGCCAGCTGCTCGAGCTGCTCGAAGGTGAGGTAGACGTGCTCGTCCTCGTCGTCCGGCCGGGGGAGCTCGTGGTTGTGGCAGGGGCTGACGCTGATCCGCTTCGAGAAGACAGCGTGCTTCATGACCATGGCCAGCACGCGGTAGGCCTTGATGATGCGGGCCGCACCGATCGGCCGGCCGGACTTCCCCGGCCCGGTCTCGAGCTCGGTCACCCAGGCGTCGACGTCCTCCCACTGCACGGCCGCCACCTGCCAGTCACCCCAGCGCGGGATGACGTAGTTGTCGAGCAGGTCGCGGTAGTCCCGCTTCGTGGTCCGCCCGATCTTCCGCTTCGACGCGAACCACTCCTCGGCTACGACCTTCACGGCCGCCTTGCCCGACGCCGGGTCCCTATACGAGCCCTTGTCCAGCCGGGCCGCCAGCGCGTCCCGCTCAGCCTCCGCCTGGGGCAGCTTCCCGAACGTCTTCGCCTTGCCCTTGCCGTCCGGGCCGTACCAGCGCACCCGCCAGCGCCCAGGCGCGCGCCGCTTGGAGCCGTCCCGCTTCGCCGCCTGCCAGCGCTCCAGTGCTTCCTGGTAGTCGGCGTGGTTCGCGCGGTCCTCGATCCAGACCCTAGCCATCGTCCCCCCCGTCCTTCGGTGTTCCGTCCGCGTTGAAGCCGGTCAGACCCAAGATTTGCTCGTAGTCCTGGCGGGCCTGCTCCGCGTCCCACTGCGCGTAGGTCGCCGCCGGCATACCGCGCCACCCCTCGGGAAGCGCTGCGTGAGAGAACTGGAGCCAAGCTTTCTCCGGGTCGCCCTGCCCAGGCAGGGGGCGCATCCCATGTGCCCACTCCCACGCCACTCGCGCCGGGACCTCTCCCGCGCCGGTGACGGGGATGGTCACGGGCTCCCCGTTGCTCATGGCGATGCGAGCGGTTGGCGGGAGCAACAGGGCAGCAGGGTGCACGCCCAGGGCGACGGCGAGCGCTGCCAAGTCGTCTACGTCGACGCGACGGACCTGCCGCGGCTCGTCGCTGGCGCCATTCTCGATCTTGTTGAGGGCATCGGCACTGAGCGGCCGGCCCATCTCCTTGAGCCGCGCTGAGAGTGATCGCAGCGTCATCCGCTGCGCCTCCCGCAGGCGCTTCACATTGGCGGCCACAGTCCGCCCGGTCGATGCCAACTCAATGCGTCCCGTCGTCATGATCCGCACCCTATCCGTCGACATTTTCTCGACAAACGAGGGATCTTGCGGATCGGCTTCATCCTGTTTACTCTCACATCATCACCGCAACGCAGAGATGATGCAAGCGTTGTCGAGAAAAAGCAGACAGGATGCTGGAATGGCACAGCAGAAGCTGACACCGCGGGAGCTGGCGGAGGAGCTGGGCGTAAGCACCCAGACGCTGGCGAACTGGCGATGGACGGGCGTCGGGCCTCGCTACACCAAGCTGGGCGACGGACGCACCTCGCCCGTCCGCTATCGGCGCGCGGACATCGACGCATGGCTGAAGGCCCGCGAGAGCGGAGCCGCAGCATGACCACTGAAAAGACGAACGCCCCCGCGGCAACGGGGGCGAACGAAGACGGCCAGCTGAGGACCGGACCAGCAAGCAGAGTAGCGCGGCAGACAACCGGCGTCACCGGCGACTGGGCCGAAGCCCTCGACGGCGCCCTGGACGCCGCCGGCATGCTCGGCTTCCACGTCATTCCCCTGTCCGTGCGGAAACTGCCCGCCATCCGCTCCCCCCACCACAAGGGGCACAGCTGCAAGGGCGAGTGCGGGCAGCTCGGGCACGGCATCCACGACGCCAGCAACGACCCCGACCGCATCCGGGCCATGTTCAACATCGCCCGGCACGCCACCGGATACGGCATCGCCTGCGGCAGGGCCCCGCACCACCTGATCGGCCTGGACCTCGACCGGAAGAACGGCGTAGACGGCGTCTGGGAGCTGCGGAAGCTGGCCGCCCGGCACGGCATCGCCGTACCGCGCACCGTCATCATCGCCACCCCGTCCGGCGGCTACCACGCCTGGTGGTCCGGCCCGGCCGACGTGAAGGTCCCCAACCGGGCCGGACACCTCGCCCCCGGCATCGACGTCCGCGGCAACGGCGGCTACCTCGTCGGCCCCGGGTCCCGCAGCGCAGCTGGCCTCTACACCCTCGCCTCCGACCCGAACGAGGTCGTGGTGGAGCCGATCCCCGAGCGGCTGCTGCAGCTGATGACGGCCAGCACCACCCCGCCCCGGCCTGCACGCCCGTTCACCGGGCGCGCGACCGGCGGCCGGACCCTGGTCGGCCTGATCCGCGTCGTCCTCGACGCTCCCCAGGGGCAGCGCAACAGCCGCCTGTACTGGGCCGCCTGCAGGGCATTCGAGCACGCGGGCGCCGGGCTCTTCCCCGCGGACTCCGCACACGACGCACTCACCCAGGCCGCCGCCGCGATCGACCTGCCCGACAACGAAGCCGCCGCCACCATCGCCTCAGCCCGGCGCGCGGTACTGGGAGCCACCACGTGACCGACAGCAAAGACAAGGCCCGCGAGATCGTCGAGAGCACGGGCACCGAGGTGGAGAAGGGCCGCGGCCCTTCCCAGGCGTCCCTCCTCGTCGCGCTCGCCCGCGAACGGTACGAGCTGTTCATGTCGGAGGACGGCCGCCCCTACGGGGTGAAGGTCGACGGCGCGAACATCGCCCTGCCGCTGCGCGGAAAGGCGGGCCTGCGCTCGCAGCTGGCCCGCATCTTCACCGACGAGCACGACGGGTCGGTGCCCTCCCAGTCGGCACTCGCCGACGCGATGACCGTGCTGGAAGGCGTCGCCCAGGATGCCGACCCGCGCGTGCCGCACGTCCGCGTCGCCCGCTCCGACGACGGCATCGTCGTCGACCTGGGCGACGCCGACGGACGGTGCGTCATCATCCGCCCCACCGGGTGGGAGCGCACCGCACGGTCGCCCGTCCTGTTCCGCCGATCCGGGGCCATGAAGCCACTGCCCGAACCGGTCCGCGACGGTGACGGCCTGGCCAAGCTGCGCGCCATGCTGAACACCGACGACGAGGGCTTCCAGCTGCTCGTCGCGTGGCTCGTCGCCGCGTTCATCCCCGACCTGCCGCACCCGATCCTGACGTTCCGCGGCGAGCAGGGCACCGGGAAGTCCTACTCCGCGAAGATGGTCATCGGCATCGTCGACCCGTCCGGCGCACCCAAGCGGACCGCGCCCCGCGACATCAAGTCATGGGCCACGCAGGCGTTCAACTCCTGGGCCCTGTGCCTGGACAACGTGTCCGTGATCGCCGACTGGCTGTCCGACGCCCTGTGCCGCGCAGTCACCGGAGACGGCATCGTCGACCGCGCGCTCTACACCGACGACGACGTCGTCGTCCTCGAGTTCCGCCGCGTCCTGGCGATGACCACCATCGACGCCGGGGCGCTCGCCGGGGACCTCGCCGAACGCCTGCTGACCATCGAACTGCACACCATCCCGGACCGCCGGCGCCGCGAGGAAGCCGAACTGGACGCCGCCTACGCCGACGCCCACGCCGCGATCCTGGCCAGCCTGTTCGATCTCCTCGCCGACGTCCTGGCCGTCCTGCCCGACGTGCAACTGGACGAGCGGCCGCGCATGGCCGACTTCGCGCGCGTCCTGGCCGCCGTCGACAAGGTGAAGGGCTGGCACACCCTCGACAGCTACAAGGCCACCGCCCGCGACGCGGTCGCCGACGTCCTCGAGGGCGAGCCGTTCGCCCAGGCCGTCGTCGCCCTCGTCGACCGCGCGGGACCTGAGGGTGTCACCCTGACCGCCTCCGAACTGCTCGAGCGGGTGGCCGCTCCGGACAAGCTGCCGCGCAAGTGGCCGAAGGACCCGACGCGGGCGGGCGGCCAGCTCAAGAGGCTCGCGCCGGCGCTGCGAACCATCGGCATCGAGGTCGACGACAGCAAGCGCGGACCGAAGCCGAAGAAGCAGCGCCTCTACACCCTGACCGCCTCAGCAGAGAGAAGGTACGAAACAGCGTCCCCAGCGTCCCCCGGAGCGATCGGCACCATCCCTGAGCAGGGAGAACAGGGGGGACGCTACAGGGGGGACGCTAGCGGTCCCCCCAGCACCCAGGGGGACGCTAGGAACGCTGCGGGGAACGCTGGACTCTTCGCAGCGTCCCCCCAGGGCACCGCCCTTGACCTGCACGGACACGGCAGGGGGGACGCTGGGACCGCTGGGGACGCTGAAATGCACCCACTCTCTAATGGCGTCCGCCCCAAGACGCCGTGCGCCCAGTGCTCCAGGCCCCAGTGGAACGCCGAAGGCTCACCCTTCTGCCTGGACTGCCGCACCGCGGCGTAGGAGTCCCCGATGCCTCGCCGACCGCCGATCACCACCTACTGCCCCGCCTGCCGACGCATCCGAGGAGTCCGCATCGTCGGGCGCACCGAGATCAGCGGCACCCCCCTCAACCTCGCACGCTGCGCAGACACCAGCTGCGAACTCATCTGGGCCATGAGGCCCGCCACCCGCACCACCTGACGAGAGGTCACCCATGACGACGCACCAGAACATCCCCGCCGACCTCACCCCTGAGCGGCGCGCCCACCTCCTCCGCAACCGGGCCGACAACTACACCCCGAAACCGGAGTACGACCGGGCCCTTGAGCAGATGGCCAAGGACCCGGCCTACGCCGACAGCCTCACCCCCACCATGCGGATGTCGCTGGCCTACTACGCCGACGACAAGGCCGCCCACGACGACCTCAACGACTGAACGGAGCCTCACCATGTCCGACACCATCACCGCCCTCGAAGCCCGCGCGGAGGAGCTGCGCGCCCAGGCCGCGAAGCCCGCCGCCGAACTCGACCAGGTCACCGCCGAGCTCGAGGCCGCGCGCACTGCCGAAGCCGAACGGCAGGCCGGCCGCGGCGCCGACTGGGACCGCGAACTCCTCGCCACGTGGAAGGACCGGGACGAGCAGCTGCGCGCCGAAGAGCAGCAGGCCCGCGCCGACTTCCTGAAGGCCCTGCAGAACGACCCCGTGTGGTCCGCCTGGGCGCGGATGCGCGCCACCTGGCACCGCCGGAACATCATCCGGACCACCGCCGACGGGGTCCGGTACCGGGAGGACCCCCAGGGGTCCCAGGTCCCCCTCCTCAGCTACCGGGAACCCACGATCCTGTGGGACACCATCATCGGCGCGATCGAGGACCTGGGGCAGGACGCCGCCGCCGCCGAGACCGAGCGTCTGCACGACGAGCGCGAGGCATACGCGAAGGCGGACGACTGATGACCACGGACGCACTCGACCCGGGCGAGGACGGAACCTACCCGTACTTCCCACGGGACAAGGCAGGCAGGCCGCTGTGGTCCGACAGCGCCATGACCGACGGCCAGGCCGTCGACGGCCAGGCGCCCATGCCGCGAGGAAGGCGACTCAAGGCCGGACCGAACGGTGACGTCATCACCATCGACCTGACGCCGACCGGACCGGACGGACAGCCCATCGACCCGCCGGACCTTCCGCCGGCCGCATGACCAACCACCGCGGCGTCAAAGCCACCCCGTGACGAGCGGGGAGCCATGGCCGGAGAGCGGGGCCAATCCCTAGCGGGCCTCCTTCCCCGCACAGACCCGACCAGCGCCACCACAGGCCCGCCGGCCACCTCGCAACCGGCGGGCCTTGGTCATGCCCGAGCAGCTGCACGACGGCCACAGGAACGGCCCAATCAGCCGCCGCGAGCGTTGCCCTCCCCGACGGACGAGCCGCCCGGCCCTGGGGGGTGCCTCCCCCGGGGGCCTGGAGGTCACCCGCCGGGGAGGGAAAATTCTGTGCCCGCGAATCGCGGCATTCTGATCAGGCCCGCCGGAGGGGAGTCCGGATCTACAGAGCGACCGACCGGGGGCCCGGCGCCGTCAGTGCGGCGCGTGAATGCACAGAAAGTTGTAGGGGGGTCCCTACTAGGTCGCGTCGGGCGCGACGACGAACGTGCCCTTGTTCGGCAGGGTGACGACCAGGCCGCGGTCGCGGAGTTCCTGCACGGCGCGGCGGGCGGTGCCCGGGGCGACGCCGTACTGCGCGCCCATGTCCCGCTCGTTCGGCAGGCGCGCGCCGTGCGGAAGCCGCCCGGAGCGGATCTCGGATTCCACTTCGTTGGCGACGCGCACGTAGACGTAGACGAACGGGTCTTCGCTCATGCTCCGGAACGTAGGGCGGCACCCCGCGACCGGCACCCGTAGGTGGCGGCATGTGGCCGTATGGGGTGCCCTGTAGTGGCGTATAGCGGTACCGTCCGACCAGCGGAAAGCCCCCGCAACCGGCCAGGGTTCGGGGGCGTGGACGACTGCTGAGGAGTCGACGTGAACGAGAGTACGCAGACCCAGGCCACCGCGGGCACCCCCACGAGCTACGGCTTCTGCAGCTGGCACAACCGCTTCGCCGACGACGTGCGGCTCATCGACGTAGTCGAGCAGGGCTCCGGGTCGGGCGGCGTGCAGTACGCGTGCGGGCCGTGCCGCAGGGAGCACCACCTGGTGCCGTTCGCCGACCGGGCATGAGCGCCCCGGAGAAGTCTCCGGAGTGCCAGCGCCAGGAGTGCCGGTTGTGTGCCGGCCCCCGGGTGATCCGGCGCCCCGGGGCCCCGGCGTGGGAGGCGCCCATCATGACCCTGCGGTGTGGCTGCTCGTGCCACGGCAGACACCGGTCCGGCCGCTGACGATCCCCCCGGCGCGGCCGGGCCGGGCATGAGAACGGCCCCCGTCCTCGAGGACGGGGGCCGTTGCCGTGCGCCTACTGGTGCGGGCAGTTCCGCACCCACCAGCCGCAGTGCTCGCAGTAGTCGTAGGCCGCGGCGAGGAGTCGACGGATCATCGGTCGGTCACCTCCTCGCGGGCGTCCGAGTCGGTGACGTACTCGATGACGGGGAAGATCAAGTACCCCTCCCCCGGGGTCCGGCGGACCTCGCGTGCAGTGGTGCCCTCAACTGCGTAAACGTCCCCGGAGGGGGGTTCGGAGGGGGGTGGGGGAGTGGCGGACGAATCGGACACCCGGCGCCGGGCGGCCCACCACACGGCCGCGGCCGCGGCCACCCAGAGGGTGAGCACGCCGGCCTCGACCGCGAGGGCGAAGACGACGGCCAGGGCGCCGCCGCCGAGGGCGGCCAGGACGACGGCCCCGGCAGCCCGCGAGGGCTGCTCCTGCTCGAGGGGGTCGGCCATCACAGCGCCCCGTACACGCTGCCGCCGAGCCAGTTCGCGGCCTGGGCCAGGGGCACCGCGGCGAACCCGGCGACGCCGGCGGACGTTCCGAGGGTGATGCCGCACCAGGCGCCGCGCTTGATGTCGCCGCCGTGGCTGGACTTCTTCGCCGAGACGATGACGCACACGGTGAGCACCAGGACGATGGACACCCCGGGGCCGGTGAGGGGCAGGAACGTGCCGCGCGCGGCCAGCTGGCCGACGCTGCCGCCGACGCCCCACACCAGGGCCGCGTCGCCGAGCCAGTTGGACAGGCCCAGGGTCGCGCTGGACGCGGTGCCGATCAGGCCGCCGACGCCGAGGGTGGTCAGGCATCCGTAGGACCAGGACAGCAGGAACGGCAGCAGCGTGGCGGCGTGGCGGGCGGGGTCCTTGGTGAGTGCCTTCCGGCCGGGCCACCAGGTGAACAGCTGGTGGGCGAGCAGGCACAGGCCGATGGTCACGCCGCCGTAGGTGACGTAGTTCATGAGGTGGTGTCCTTCAGCGGTACACGGCCGCGGCGAACGCGGCGAGGGTGATGATCAGGGCGCACGTGCCGCTCACGGGCGGGACGGTGCGGGTGTCGACCAGGGCGAGGCCGACGAGGGCCGCGAGGGCGGCGAGGGCGAAGCAGACGGCGAGGAGCATCAGTCGCCCCGGGCGGTGCGCAGCAGGCGCCGGCCGTAGCCGTCGGAGACATCGAGCCGCTTGCCGATCTGACCGCCGGTCAGTTCCGGTTCCGTCTCCAGCCAGTGCCGCACGGTGGCCACGCGGGCCTCGAACGTCGTGTTCTGGCTGTCGATGGTCTCGAGGTCGTCGGCGCCGGTTCCGCGCGGCGGAACTGCGGGCGGAACTGGTTCCGTTGCCTGTTCCGCCGGGACCTCCCCGATAGCTTTGCGGACAGCCGCGAAGTGATCGCCGAGCAGGTCAGGGCCGGTTCCGGCCGCAGTTCCGCCGGTTCCGCCTGCCAGTTCCGCCAGGGGTTGCCAGGGGCCGAGGACCGGGCCGACGGGGGCCGCGTCGACCGGCGCGGGCTCACGCTCCACGGTGATCGCTTCCGCCGGTTCCGGGGCCGGTTCCGCCACGGCCGGAACGGGTTCCGCCACCGGTTCCGGTCGCAGCTCGGACAGCCGGTGCACGCGCCACAGCACGAGCGGGGCGACCGCGGAGACGGCGACCACGAGCGCCACCGACACGGGCAGCAGGCCGACCTCGACGAGGTGGCTCGCAGCGTTCACCGCGATCAGGGACAGGACGACCGCGAGGACGTCGCGGCGGGCCCGCAGCGCGGCGAGGGCGTACACGTCCAGCGCGGCCGGGACGCCGGCGGCGACGTAGGTGCCGAAGCCGCACGCGCGGGCCAGCTCGTATTCGGCTGAGGCGAGGACGGTGAGCACGGCCGCCGTGGCGACCCAGAGCAGCGGGTCACGCTTCACCGGCCCTCCTCCTCGAGGACGGCGTCCAGCTCGCGGCCCAGGGCGCGCAGCCGCGCGGCCGCCTCGACGAGGGCGTCGGCCAGGTCCTCGACCTCGTCCGGCGTGTACGAGCCGGTGAGGTCCAGCTGCTCGACGTACAGGGCGGGGACGGACGGCGCGTGCTGCGAGTAGGGCGCCTGGGCGAGCAGCGCGCGGAACAGCGGGAACCCGCCCACCTCGAGGACGTGTTCGCGGCCGTAGTGGGTGATGTCGGCCTTGAACTCCGCGCGGTCGTCGCGGTGGCCGGCGCACCAGTCGGGTTCTTCGATCTCGAGCGGCTTGGTGACGAGGACGTTCACGGTCACCGTGCGGGGGTCGCTCATGCGGACCGCCTCCGGTACTCGTCACGAGCGGCGCCCAGCTGCACCTGGGCGACGCGCAGGCGCTCGAGCTGGCTCTGCAGCTGGCCGATGACCATGGCGAGCGTGTCGGGGTCCAGGCCCTCGATCCACTGCTCTTCGACCACCTCGACGAGCAGGTGCGGCAGGCGCTCAGCGAGCGTCGGGGCGAACGGGTTCACCTGCAGCCGGAAGCCCAGGATGGACAGGTTCTCGGTGCGGGCCGAGTCGCACAGCGAGCCCATGACGGGCAGGCGCAGCTCCGGGCCGTCGGCCTGGCAGCTGATGTCTTCGGGGTGCGTCGGCGTGGCGATGTCGCGCTCGTGGTCGAGCGTGCAGCCGAGCATGCACGTGACGGTGGTGGGCTCGCCGGTCTCGCGGTTGGTGAAGGTCCACGTGCGCGGGCCGTCGGCCGGCAGCTTCGGGACCGCCCGGAGTGTTGCGGCAGCGCTGTGTACGGTGTTGCTCACGGTCTGACTCCTTGCTGGTGAAGGGTCCGGCCGTAGGCCCCGTGGTCGGTGGTAGGACACCGCCCGGGGCCGCCCCGTTCTCGTACACATTCCGTACACGTGAGAACGGGATCAGCCGGGAATACTTGGGATCTAGCGGGATGCCAAATCCGCAGGTCACCGGCCTGTGAGGGTCTTTCCGCTGGTCATCGTCAGAGCGCTATAGACCTTGTAATGCGTAGGTCGTCGGTTCGAATCCGACAGGGGGCTCTGCTGAAACCCCAGGTCGGATGTGGTCTGACCTGGGGTTTCGTCGTCAGCGGATCCGGCGGCGGCGCCGGGAGCGGGCTGCGCGGGTGTCGGCGGTCTCAGTTCTGGTCTCAGTGGGGCCCGGATCCGGGGTCGAGGGTGCGGGCACGAAGAACTCGCCCATGCGTCGCATGGCGTCCTTGGACAGGTGGGTTCGGCCCTTCACGTACCGCGGGGTCTGGCTGATCTGGGTGTGGCGGAGGATCTCCATGATCGTGGGCATGTCCACGCCCAGTTCGTTGAGGATGGTGCCGGCGGTATGGCGGCTCCCGTCGTAGAGACGACGGTCGTCGATCCCGGCCTCCTTGAGCAGCTCCTTGAATTCCTCGTAGTCGGCGCGCGGGTCGAGCGGGCGCCCGTCCGGCCGCGAGAACACGACGTCGTGCTCCTGCCACAGTTCGCCGGCGGCGGCCCGCAGCTCGGCCTCGAGCAGGTCGGCTTCCTGGTCAAGAACTAGCGCGATTGTGCGGGCCCTCTCGGCGACTCCGAGGCAGTGCTTCCACCGCCGCGGCAGTGGCTCGGCGAGCAGGGACTCAAGCCCACTCCGTCAACTTCGGCAAGCTACGAACGCTCCTCTCGCGTCGGCACGGCGCGGACCGTCCGCACCTTGCCCTGTCCGCCCCCCGCCAACAGGCCGGCGGCCTCCAACCTCTCCAGTGCCTTGGTCACTGTGGGACGTGAGACTTCGAACCGTTCGGCCAGCTCAGAAGCACTGGGGAATGGTTGCCCCTTCGAGCTTGTCAGCCGTGATGATGTCCGCGATCCGCTGTTCGAGCGGGCGCCGGTCGACGTCCACCTCAGCGCGCACGACGCGCCACCGGCCGCCCGGCACCGGTTCGGCCACACCTTCCCTGCTTCAGCACAGCGAACGCGCGGAGCGCGACCCCGCGTGAGACGTTGTGATCGCTCATCACCTCAGACAGAGCTGGGAGCTCCGTCACGTCCGGGTCCGTCTCGATTCCTGTCTTCAGCATTTCGGCGATTCTTACGAAGGTCCCCCGAGGGTTGGCCTGCTGCGACACTCGCTCTCCCTCTCCGCTCACCCGTGTTACCCCCAAGACTCCCACCACTCACGACCGCCGTGGAGGGAGCGCAGTCGGACCGTCTGACCTCGCTGAAGCAGTGGGTTGCGGCCCGGCGCCGGACGCAATGTGGGGTGACTCAGTGAGGGAAAGCACCCCCGAGCAGGCGCTCCGCCACGTCCGGTGTATGACAGAGCCAGCCAGCCAGCCAGCCAGCCAGCCAGCCAGCCAGCATGCCGCGCCCCAGCCCGACACTGATGCCCCGCAGTCCGACTCTTCGTCACTGTTGCGGGTGCATTTCCCTCGACGCGTACGCGTGAATCGGTTACGTCAAATAGACCAGCCGCGAGTGCGCAAGTCAGGGTTAGTGAATACAAGAGGTATGAGTAGATTTACAGTCTAGCCCTGAGGCGGCTCAAACCCAATGAATAGGCCCTACGACTGGTATGACCAAGCCGCTGTGGCGCTCCTTTCGGACCTCCAAGGATGGCGCCTTCGAGCCATTGAGCGAGTAGAGCTTTCAAGTGCTCTCTGGTCGGAACGCGATCGTGAGATTTACGTCAAGCCTATGACCCAGGTAATGTCGGAAATCGATGTTCGGAACAAGGGATGCGATTGGCAAAAGGCGCTCGCTCGACATCGAACGCCTACAGGAAATCTGGATTTGGTTTTGCCAATCGCGGAGCTTCCCAAGATTCCGCTGCTGGATCTCACTATCACTGTTGCCGGTAATCCTGTTTATCGCATCGCTAAGGATGAAGGCGCTCGGATCGAGGCAGGGCATGTCATTCACCTCGGCAAGATGGCAGACGTTATCCCGCAGAAAACTCCACCACATTTGTTGGACTTTCTTGCTTCTCTCTTTTACTGTCCGTCTTACCCTTATCAGGCTATTTGGGAGAGGTATCACCGCTTCTCTATGGCCAACTTTGACTCATGGATGGAGAGGGCCATTCATGACGCACAGTACGAGTACCTGGCGTCCGAATGGAGACAATTTCCTTTCGATGTCGCGAACTATTACTCTCAGTGGAGAAAGCTGGCTCAGCGCATTGCGAAGGTTGCTCAAGGGTACGTTGTTCAAGATTTTCTAAGTGGTGCAGAAAATCCGCTCATTGCGCTTCCCTATCTGTTTCGGGAGATTCGAAAGCAGGATCGTGGGGCGGGAAGGACTATGGGGGCAGGTGACATTCAGCTCTTGCTTGAACTCCTTTGTGTTGCGCTGGAGGAGGCCGACCTCCGGGCTTCTAGGGGCGACATCGCTGCGGGTAAGTTCATCTCTGCCTATTTCGGGTACGGCTACCGTTGGATGGCCTTTGCTAAGTGCTCAGTCCCGATCGATAGGCCTTTCGCGATTACTTTGAAGGAAAAGCGCGCCATCTACTTCACTCCGGATAGCAGGAAAAGAATGTCCCTGTTGGAGCATTGGCGTAAAGAGGCATGGCAAATGGTGGCCTTTGCTGACGCCGAGACCAACCATGTCAGCGTCACGATTTCTGATACGTCTGTTCGCCTAAGGCATCGCCCAACAGTGAAGGACGAGGTGCTCCGAGATATTCGCAACACCGTTGATGAAGAAGCGAACACTTTCGAACTCTACCTCCGCTACGACTCGTCACCGTATCGTCCGGAGCGCATCTATATCAAATGCCCGCTGCGCCTTACGCGACTTCACTCCGGTATGCTTTGGGTTACCATGGCAATTACGGCCTTTGGTATCTATCTATTGCTTTCCCGCGGCTTGGAGGCAGTTCCAGAGACTCCTGCACGTGGTTCGTCGCTTGTTGCGCGTGGACTTACCGCGAAGGATGCAAGTCTGATTCTAGTGCCAGTAGCCTTTGCGGCGTCCTTCCTTCTCGTTAGAGATACTTCCACGTTGAGTAGTTTTATTCGGCGCATCCGTCAGTCGATTCTTCTATTCGAGTTGTTTGCCCTCCTGGTTATCGCATTCATTTTTATTGCTATTTATCAACTCAGGGCTGGCTGACGCCGCACAGGTTCTGGCACGGTCTCCCCTGCATGCCGTCGCTTGCCCGTGAGGACCAGGATGGGTCTCAGTCCCAGTCTCAATTGCCGCTTGATCCGGCCGTATCCACCTGCGTCCGTAGTTGTCCTTTCGCCTCCTTGGCCAGGGAAGTTGCCCACTTCGCGGACGCCGACGGGCACCCCCGGACCAAGATCGGACAGCTTGTAATGCGTAGGTCGTCGGTTCGAATCCGACAGGGGGTTCCGCTGAACCCCAGGTCGGATGTGCTCTGGCCTGGGGTTTTGTCGTCAGTGGGGGTGCGGCGGCGCCGTGCGCGACCGCGCGGCGGGCGCCGGTCCCGGTTGTGGTTCCACAGGGGGCAGTCGCCGTCTTTGGGAGAGGGTGCTCCGGCCGTCGGGCCTCAGGGCGGCAATTGGCGTGACAGTTGCTCGATGCGTTCGAGGAGTCTCACGTTGAGTGCTGCTCGGAGGTCCTTGATGTGGGCGATTCGTCTGGAGAAGTCCGGGATGGCTGCTCCGGGGCCGGGGCTGCGGATGATGTGGGAGCGGATCTCCCAGGAGAGGTCCTGCAGTTGGTCGAAGATCCGCGCGGAGAGATCCTCCACTTCACGGGAGGGGTCCGCCGTCGGGCTCGGGGGCTGGTAGCCCGCGGAAGCCGCTCCCGTGCTGGTGCTCATGAGCTCGTCGTCGAAGCGGTCCAGGTCGACGTCCCGGCCCGCTTCGAGGCTCTGGTGGGCACGGAGCAGGACGTCGAACCAGGCCCGCCCCGTGGTCCGCAGCCGGGTGAGCCGGCTGATCTCCTCGCGGAGGAGACGCTCGTGGAAGGCCCGCTCCTCGTCCCGGGACTGATGCCGTCGCTGAAGCATCGGTACCCAGACGGCGGCTGCGGCTCCGATCACGGCCCCGCCCAGCCCGGTGACCAGAGGGACCACGGTGGATGCGTCAGTCATGGAGACGCCCTACCCGGCGAGCGGCCCGAAGCCGACGCGCGCCCTTCACCGTCCGCGCCGGGACGCCCGGGTTCCGGCCCTTCCCAGTCGGCGGGCGATCTCCAGCTGGGCGTCGTCGACCGGGCGGCCGTCCTCGATGTCCCACAGGGTGTTCTGGAGGAGGCGGGCGAGGGTCCAGGCGTGGGCCCGGGCGCGGTCCAGGGCGAGGATGTCGGTCATGGCGTCGAAGCGCCAGAGGATGTCCTCGGGGTCGTAGCGGTTGTCGAGGGCGGGCCACAGTTCGAAGCCGGGGTCGCCGGCGAGCGGCTTGGGGTCGATCGCGAGCCAGGGGGCGCGGTCGGAGGCGAGGACGTTCTCGTCGTGCAGGTCCCAGTGCAGGAGGCGGTCGCCCGGCTCGTCCGCGACCTCGCGCAGCGCGGCCGCGCAGTCGGAGACCAGGCGACGGGCCTCCGGGTCGGGGATGCGGGCCAGGGCCCGGGGGGTCCGGTCGAGCATGCCCCGGGCGATGTCGCCGAGGCTGCGCAGACCGGGCGGGGCCTGGAAGGACGTGAGGTGGGCCAGGAGCTCGGCGATGGTGACCACGGCCTCGTGGGCGTGAGGCACGTGGGCCAGCATGCGCGTCTCGTCGAGGCGCTCCAGCAGCATGGTGCCGGTGAACTCGTCGTGGTCGAGGAGACGGACGGCCCCGTCGCCGCCCCAGGCGCGCAGCGCCACCGGCTCGCCCGCGCTCTCCTCGTCGAGGACCTGGAGCTTGAGGACCGCCGGCATGCCGTCGCCGCGGACGACCGGCAGGACCAGGGCGGAGACGCCGTGCATGGGCGGTCCGTCGAGGCTGAGGTCCCAGTGGTCGAGGAAGTGGGCCGTCAGCTCGGGCAGTCCGGCGATGAACGCGCGGCCCGCCTCGCCGTTGAACTTTTCCTGTGACGCCGCCAGTTCCCGGGGAATGTCGATCACTTCCGGCACGGTAGTGCGGCGCGCCGGGTGCGGCATACGAATTTCGCGGGGCGTTTTTCGTGGGGGGTTCCGGTTCTTCAGGTCACCTGTTCCGGTACGGGTGCGTCCGCCGCCGCGCCGTGTCCGGGGGCCTTCGTCGTGACCATCAGGCCCGCGATCAGCCCGGCCAGCAGCATGATGCCTGCGGCCCACCAGAGGGCGACGGTGTAGCCGTGGACGACGCCCTCCCGCATCACCCGGGTGCGGTCGGACAGGTCGGTGAGGTGGGCCGTGACGTACGTGGCGGTGCTGGTCGTCGCGATGGTGTTGAGCAGGGCCGTGCCGATGGAGCCGCCGACCTGCTGCGAGGTGTTGACGGTCGCCGAGGTCACGCCGGAGTCGTGCGGCGCGACCCCCGCCGTCGCGGTGGCGAAGACCGGCATGAACGTCAGGCCCATCCCGAGGCCGAGCAGCAGCAGCGCGGGCAGGATCTCCGACGCGTACGACGAGTGCGTCGTCATCCGGGTCAGCAGCACCATGCCACCGGCCGCCAGGACCATGCCGGGGACCATCAGCATGCGAGGGGGCACCCGCTGGAGCAGCCGGGCGGAGATCTGGGTCGAGCCGATGATGATCGCGGCCGTCAGGGGCAGGAAGGCCAGGCCGGTCTTGACGGGGGAGTACTCGAGCACGGCCTGGAGGTAGTACGTCATGAAGAGGAACAGGCCGAACATGCCGATCACGGCCAGCGCCATGGTCAGGAAACAGCCGGCCCGGTTGCGGTCCCGGACGATGTGCAGCGGCAGCAGTGGCATGGGCGCCCGGGACTGCCACCAGACGAACACGACGAGCAGCAGGATCCCGGCGGCGAACAGCGCCAGCACCATGGGGTCCGTCCAGCCGCGGGACTCGGCCTCGCTGAAGCCGTAGACGATCGCCACGAGGCCGCCGCAGCCGAGCAGGACGCCGGGGACGTCGAGGCGGGCGCCGGCGCGGCCGGGGCGGTCGTGCAGCAGGGCGAGCGCGCCGAGGACGGCGACGAGGGCGATGGGCACGTTGACGTAGAGGCACCAGCGCCAGTCCAGGTACTCGGTGAGGAGCCCGCCGACGATGAAGCCGATCGCGGCGCCGCTGCCGGCCAGGGCGCCGTAGATGCCGAAGGCTCTGCCGCGCTCCTTCGGGTCGGTGAACGTCGTGGTCAGCAGGGACAGCGCGGAGGGTGCCAGGACCGCGGCGAAGGCGCCCTGGAGGGCCCGGGCGCCGAAGAGCATGCCCGCGTTGATGGCGGCGCCGCCGAGCGCGGAGGCGGCGGCGAAACCGACCAGCCCGGCGACGAAGGTCCGTTTGCGGCCCACCAGGTCGGCGATCCGGCCGCCCAGCAGGAGGAGTCCGCCGAAGGCGAGGGTGTACGCGGTGATCACCCATTGCCGGTTGCCGTCGGACATGCCGAGGTCGCGCTGCGCGGAGGGCAGGGCGATGTTCACGATGGTCGCGTCGAGCACGACCATCAGCTGTGCCAGGGCGATGACGACCAGGCCCCACCAGCGGCGCGGGTCGGTGTCCACGGAGGGGCCCTCTTCGCCGGTCCGGGTGACACTCATCCCGCCAGAAGACCACGGTTCGGGGCGGCCTGCACCCGCGGAATCCCCGCGGAATCCCCGCGAAATGGTCGCCACAGGCGGGTGCCGGATCAGGGATCGCCGGGGTGCGGGTGGCAGGGTGACGGATCGGCGAGTGGGGCTGTCGGGTCACGGAGCGCCCCGGTGGGGGTGCCGGGTCAGGGATCGGCGAGGTGGGGCTGCCGGGTGACGGATCGGCGAGTGGGGCTGTCGGGTCACGGATCGCCGCGGTGGGGGTGCCGGGTCAGGGATCGTCGCCGTGCGGTGCCGGGGCACACGCCGACGCCGTCGTAGGGGTGGCCCGCATGCGTGGAACCCCGGTCGCCGTCGTAGGGGTGGCCCGCATGCGTGGAACCCCGGTCGCCGCCGTCGGGGTGGCCCGCATGCGTGCCCCCCGGTCGCCGCCGTCGGGGTGGCCCGCATGCGTGCCCCCCGGCCGCTGTCGCTTCGCCTCACGGCTCCAGTACCACCTTTCCGATCGTCCCCCTGCTCTCCAGCGCCCGGTGTGCCGCCGCCGCCTCGCGGAGCGGGAAGCGTTGTACCGCCGGGGTGAGGCGGCCGGCCGCGGCCTCCGTGAGGGCGCGTAGTTCGAGGGTGCGGACGGGGTCGGTGCCGCCGGCCTTCCCCAGCATCACCGGGCCGAGGACCTGCTCGGAGACGCCGTCGACGAGGTAGGGGCCGCCCTCGCGGATGCCCTCGCCGGACCAGCCGAAGACGATGTGCCGGCCGCCCGGGCCGAGGAGGGCGACCGCCTCGCGGGCGATGTCCCCGCCGACGCCGTCGAAGACGACGGTCGCGGCCCGGCCGCCGAGGTGGGCGCGGACCTTCGCGGGCCAGGCGGGGTCCTTGTAGTCGACGGCGAGATCCGCACCCGCCGCCTCCACCCGGGCGGTCTTCTCCGGCCCGCCCGCGAGGCCCACGACGGTCGCGCCGGCGTTCTTGGCGTACTGCACGAGAAGCGTGCCGATGCCTCCGGCGGCGGCCGGGACGACGACCACGGACTCGGGGCCGAGCTCGGCGAACTGCAGGATCCCCATCGCCGTACGACCCGTGCCGATCATGGCGACGGCCTCGGCGAAGTCCAGGTTGCCGGGGATCTCGTGCAGGCGCTCGACCTCGGTGACGGCCAGTTCCGCGTAACCGCCGGGGACGAAGCCGAGGTGGGCGACGACCCGCTTGCCGAGCCACAGGTCGGCGACGCCCTCGCCCAGCGACTCGACGACCCCGGCGACCTCGCGGCCGGGGACGGTGGGCAGGGCCGCCGGCTCGTTCGCCGGGCCGCCCGGCATGCCCTCGCGCAGGGCGGCGTCCAGGAGGTGGACGCCCGCCGCGCGTACGGCGATGCGCACCTGGCCGGGGCCCGGGCGGGGGTCCTCGACCGGCTCGTAGGTGAGGTTCTCGGCCGGGCCGAAGGCGTGCAGGCGGATGGCGTGCATGACGACTCCTCTGGTGAACGTCGGCTCTCTGGTGGGGCGTTCGCTGCGACCAGCTTTCAACCTCAAGCTTGCTTGAGGTCAAGCTCGTGCCGGCCGAGGGCCAGGGAGACGGCCGTCAGGGCGCTGTTGAAGGACACCTCCGACAGCACGCCGGGGGCCGCGACCTGGTCTCCCGCGAGGTAGACCCCGTCACCCCGGTCCACGGCCGGCCGGTCGCGCCAGCTGGTGCCGGGCAGGTCGACCGCGCCCGTACGGCCGTTCGCCACCGACTCGCGTCGCCAGGTGAGCCGTTCGCGCCAGCCCGGGAAGCCGAGGTCGAGCAGCTGCTCGGCGCGGGCGGTGCCGTCGGCCTTCGACTCGTGGGGCGCGAGCGGGATCTGTCCCTGGATCAGCTGCTCCCCGGCCGGGGCCAGGCCGCGGTCCTGGGCGGTGAACCGCTCCAGCCAGCCCGGTGCGTCCAGGTCGGAGACCACGAAGGCGTCCCCGCGCCGGGTGCGCATGGCCAGGTCGACGAGGGCGGTACGGCCGCTCGGCCAGGTCAGGGAGCCGTCGCCGAGCAGACGGCGGGCGGCGTCGAGGGAGGTGGCGACGATGACGGGTGTGTCGGTGGGGAGCGTGTCGACGCGGGACACGGTCTCCATCCGGACGCCCAGGTTCCAGGCGCGGGCGGCCATCCGGTCGATGAGGCTCGCCCAGCCGCCGCGCGGGTAGTGCGCCTCGGGCGGCAGCTTGGTGGCGCGGCGCAGCCGCTCCTGCACGAACGCGGCCGAGAGCGAACCGGGGTCGTGGTGGAACAGGGCGACCGCCGCATAGTTGGCGGCGGCGCGGGCCCCCTCCTCGCCCGCGATGTCCGTCGCCCAGGTGAGGAAGTCGGCGTCCACGGGTGCCTGCCGGCCCGTCCGGCGCAGCAGCTTCAGCATGGTGAACGGCGGGGTGCGGCGCAGCACGCCCTGGTGCCGCAGCCGGAGCCGGGCCGCCTCCAGGGGCGGGAGGGGCGCGAGCGGGCCGATGAGGTCGCGCTGCTTGAGCCAGGCCCAGTGCGGGCCGCCGTTGTAGAGGGCGTGCGGGCCCTCGTTGGTGCGGTACGGGCCCTCGGCGGTGCGCGCCCGGCCGCCGAGGGTGTGATGGGCTTCGTGGACGGTGACCTTGGCGCCCGCCTCGGCGGCGGTGATGGCCGCGGTCAGTCCGGCGAGGCCGCCGCCGATGACGGTGATGCGGTGCATGGCTGGGGATCTCCCTCGGGTCGGGGTCGCCTTCTGTATGTGTCGCCTTCTGTATGTACGACCGCACGACGGCCCGGAATGTGACATCGCTGGAGTGCGCGCAGGTCAGGAGCGTTGTCAGTGGCGCGGTGCAGCATGGGGGCATGGCGAGGAGAGCGGCGGCCGGTAAGGGTGTGAAGGGCGCGCGGCGACCGGAGGTGCGGCTGCCGGTGCTGGAGCCGTACGGCGGCGGGGGCCTGGAGCCGGACGGGGACTACGACGGGCTGGAGTTCCGCGAGGCCGACCTCTCCGGGCAGGACGGATCGGGCGCCCGGTTCATGGACTGCGCGCTGACGGGCTGTGCGCTGGACGAGACCCGGCTGCGGCACGCCCGCGTGCTGGACTCGGCCCTCACCGGCGTCCGGGGCGTGGGCGCCGACCTCGCCGAGGCGACCCTGCGCGATGTGGAGCTGACGGACGCCCGGCTCGGCGGGCCGCAGTTGCACGGGGCGGTGCTGGAGCGGGTGCTGATCCGCGGCGGCAAGATCGACTATCTGAACCTGCGCACGGCCCGGCTCAGGGACGTCGTCTTCGAGAGCTGTGTCCTGGTCGAGCCGGACTTCGGCGGCGCCCGCCTGGAGCGCGTGGAATTCGTGGACTGCGCCCTGAAGGGCGCCGACCTGCGCGCGGCGACCCTCACGGACGTCGACCTGCGCGGCGCCGCGCCCCTGGAGATCAGCCGGGGGCTGGACCGGCTGTCGGGGGCGGTGATCAGCACGGCGCAGCTGCTGGATCTGGCGCCGGTGCTGGCGGCGCAGTGGGGCATCCGTGTCGAGGGCTGAGGCCCCCTGAGCCGAGGACCGAGGCCGCCTGTGCCGGGCGGCGCCTACGGCAGGCGTGGGAAGCGGGCCTGGAGGGTCCAGATCGCCGGGTTCTCCGCGAGGTCGTCGTGCAGGTCGGTGAGGTCGGCGATCAGGTCGTGCAGGAAGTCCCGCGCCTCGCGGCGCAGTTCGCTGTGGGAGACGGTGAGCGGGGGCTCCTCCGCGCGCATCCAGTCGGCCTCGATGTCCACCCAGCCGAAGCGGCGCTCGAACAGCATCCGGTCCGTCGACTCGGTGAAGTCCAGCTCGGCCCGCTGCGGTCGGGACGCCCTGGAGCCCGCCGGGTCCCGGTCGATCCGCTCCACGATGTCGCACAGCGCCCACGCGAAGTCGAGCACCGGCACCCATCCCCAGGCTGTGGACACCTCGTGGTCGGTCTTGGTGTCCGCCAGATAGACGTCCCCGCAGAACAGGTCGTGCCGCAGCGCCCGGACGTCCGCGCGGCGGTAGTCGGTCTGCGGCGGGTCGGGGAAGCGGTTGGAGAGGGCGTAGCCGATGTCGAGCACGGAGGTGATGGTGTCACGTGATCGTAGGATCGCGGTCGTGGCCCGTTCTGCACGACTTGTCCCCCCGCTCGCCGTAACCACCCGCCTCCCCGCAGCCACCCTCGTGGTCTCGGCTCTCGTCCTCACCGCGTGCGGCGGCGGGGTGCACGGCGCCCCGGGCGGCTCCGGCGTCCGCGACCCGTACTTCCCGAAGGCGGGCAACGGCGGCTACGACGTCAGCCACTACGGCCTGCGCCTCGGCTACGACCCCGGCGCCCACCGCCTCACCGGCACGGCCGTCCTCACCGCCCGGGCCACCCAGGACCTCTCCGCCTTCAACCTCGACCTCCTCGGCATGGAGGTCGAGAAGGTCACCGTCGGCTCCCGGATCGCCCGCTGGAACCGCGCGGGGCAGGAGCTCACCGTCCGGCCGCACGACGACATCGAGCGGAACGAGACGTTCCGTGTGACCGTCCGCTACTCCGGGACGCCCGAGACCGTCACCGACCCGGACGGCTCCGAGGAGGGCTGGCTGCGTACCGCGGACGGGACGCTCGCGCTGGGCGAGCCGACGGGGTCGATGGCATGGTTCCCCGGCAACCACCACCCCTCCGACAAGGCGGCGTACGACCTCACGGTGACCGTGCCGAAGGGGCTGCGGGCCGTGTCCAACGGGGAGTTGCGGAGCGAGACGACCGCGCGGGGGCGTACGACGTCCGTGTGGCACACCGGTGAGCCGATGGCGAGCTACCTCGCGACCCTCGCCATCGGCCGCTTCGACATCAGCCGCTCCCGGGCCGGTGACCTGCCCGTGTACACGGCCGTCGACCCGGCCGAGGCGGCGGCGAGCCGGCCCGTGCTCGGGCGGCTTCCCGAGGTGCTGCGGTGGGCGGAGCGGAGGTTCGGGCCGTACCCCTTCGCCACCACCGGGGCCATCGTCGACAGCGCGCCATCCGTCGGCTACGCCCTGGAGACCCAGAGCCGCCCCGTCTTCCCCGGTGCCCCCGACCTCCCGCTCCTCGTCCACGAACTCGCCCACCAGTGGTACGGCGACTCCGTCACGCCCGAGAGCTGGCGGGACATGTGGCTCAACGAGGGCTTCGCCACGTACGCGGAGTGGCTGTGGGAGGAGGACCACGGCGGACGCACCGCGCAGGAGATGTTCGACGCGGTGTACTCGGGTGAGCACTTCGACACCGAGGAGGCGGCGGAGGAGATCTGGGAGTTCCCCCCGGCCGACCCGCCGAGCGCCGCCCGGATCACCGACCCGCCGGTGTACTGGCGGGGGGCGATGGTGCTCCAGAAACTGCGGCAGGCCGTCGGGGACGAGCGGTTCTTCCCGATCCTCAGGGAGTGGGCGGCGCGGTACCGGTACGGCAACGCCGACACGGCCGACTTCACGGGGTTCGTCGAGAAGCAGGCGCCCGGGGACGACCTCCGGCCGGTGTGGGACGAGTGGCTCTACGGGGACGGCAAGCCGGAGCGCGCCTGAAGGCCTCAGGGCGTGGACAGGTCCTTGCGCAGGACCGCGCAGGGGCGCCCGTGCCGCAGATCCTCACGATGGTCGATGACCTGGTGGCCGAGGGCCCACGCCGCAGGGGCCGGGGTGCCTTGTCCGGTGCGGGTGGGCTGTGGCTGTTCGCGCAGTTCCCCGCGCCCCTGGGGAGAGCCCCCCGGGCCGGTTGTCCGGCCCGGGGGGTTTTGCGCAGTGCTCAGGCGTGTGTCAGACGTTCACGCCGAAGTCCTGGGCGATACCGACCAGGCCCGAGGCGTAGCCCTGGCCGACCGCGCGGAACTTCCACTCGGCGCCGTTGCGGTAGAGCTCGCCGAAGACCATGGCCGTCTCCGTCGCCGCGTCCTCCGACAGGTCGTAGCGGGCGATCTCGGCGCCGCCGGCCTGGTTGACGATGCGGATGTAGGCGTTGCGGACCTGGCCGAAGTTCTGGCTGCGGGTCTCGGCGTCGTAGATCGAGACCGGGAAGACGATCTTGTCGATGTCCGCCGGGAGGGCGGCGAGGTTGACGTTGATCGCCTCGTCGTCGCCGGCGCCCTCGCCCGTGCGGTTGTCGCCGGTGTGCACGATGGAGTTGTCCGGCGTCTGCTTGTTGTTGAAGAAGACGAAGTGGGCGTCCGAGTAGACCTTGCCCTGCGTGTTGACCGCGATCGCCGAGGCGTCGAGGTCGAAGTCCGTGCCGGTGGTGGTGCGGACGTCCCAGCCGAGGCCCACGGTGACGGCGGTCAGGCCCGGAGCCTCCTTGGTGAGCGAGACGTTGCCACCCTTGGACAGGCTTACAGCCATTGTTGGGAGTCCCTTCCCTCGTTTACATGCGGCGGAGAAGC
The DNA here is from genome assembly GCF_021474405.1 of [Streptosporangium] indianense. Classification (GTDB taxonomy): domain Bacteria; phylum Actinomycetota; class Actinomycetes; order Streptomycetales; family Streptomycetaceae; genus Streptomyces; species Streptomyces indiaensis. The sequence continues at coordinate 21,723 of NZ_JAKEIO010000029.1, read as the reverse complement.
TGCGGCACCGAAGCTACAGCTATCCCCATGAACGCGGAGAGGGGTACGCAGGGTTCCAGCTCCTTTACTTTCTTTACCCGCGATTATTGGGATGACGTGGACGGGACAGAAGCGGGAACATGGACGGCATGTCCGGTCACCACGTCATCCGCGGCTCCGTCTCCCTGCCCGAGGCCGAGCTCATGTGGCGTTTCTCGCGGTCGTCGGGGCCGGGCGGGCAGCACGTCAACACCAGCGACTCGAAGGTCGAGCTGAGTTTCGATCTGGCGAAGACCGAGGCACTGCCCGCGGTGTGGAAGCAGCGGGCCCTGGAGCGACTGGCCGGGCGGCTGGTCGACGGGGTCGTCACCGTGCGGTCCTCCGAGCACCGCTCCCAGTGGCGCAACCGCGAGGCCGCCGCCGTACGCCTCGCCGCGCTCCTGGCCGAGGCCACCGCGCCCCCGCCCAAGCCCCGCAAGCCCACCCGGATCCCCCGGGGCATCAACGAGCGCCGGCTGCGGGAGAAGAAGCAGCGCTCGCAGACCAAGCAGGGGCGCTCCGCTCGGGACTGGGGCTGAGCTCCAGCACCCCCACCGTCTGGCCTCCACTGGTCTCGTTCTGCGGCCGCGTTCGGCCTCGGCCGAGATCTCTGCGGCGCACGCTCCGCCCCCGGCCGATGGCTTCTGCTGAGCGTCCGTCCCGGGGCCGTTCAGCCCAACTGACGGTAGCGGCCGCGGAAGTACGTCAGGGGGCCGCCCTCCGCGCTCGGTACGCGGGCGGTCAGGACGCGGCCGATCACCAGCGTGTGGTCACCGGCGGCCACGCGCTGCTCGGTGCGGCACTCCAGGACGGCCAGGGCGCCGCCGACCAGCGGGGCGTCGGTGTACTCGCCGCGCGTGTACGGGATGTCGGCGAACAGCAGCCGGTCGCTGACGCGGCCCTTCATCGCGAAGCGGCCCGCGATGTGCCGCTGGCTCTCGGACAGCACCGAGACCGCCCACAGGTCCTGCTCCTCCAGCAGCTCGTCCATGCGGGAGCCCTCGCGCAGGCTCACCAGCACCAGGGGCGGGTCCAGGGACACCGACATGAAGGCCGTGGCCGTCATGCCCACGTCCTCGCCGCCCGGCGCCGTGGGGTCGTCCGGGTCGAGCGGCGGCTCTTGCGCGGTCACCAGGACCACGCCCGAGGCCAGCCGGGCCATGGCGGCGCGGAACTCGTCGTTGCTCACCCCCTCAGCATGCCCGGAGGCGGGCGACGGAATGATCGGGGACGTGGCAGCGGGTGTGTTCGGCACACCCGGAACGCTAATCTCCGTCCCGCGGGGCCCGCATCGGACTCCCGCCCGATCACGGTCTTAGGACCACCGACGGACATACGCGGTCGCGGAGGGGGCACCGGCAGGGAGCAGGGGCACCCGGGAAATACACGCGCGCAATCCGACAAACTTTGCGTTCGGTAGCCGCAGGTGAAGAACGCAGAAACTCCACTCAATTGTTCAGCTTTGCCTGTGACTTGAGTCACAAGGGGCAGGAATTGTTGACCCTGTGTACCGAGTGAGCAGCGCGCTGTGATTCAGTGGCGGGGAAGCTGCCAGGGCGATACGCCGACGAGACCCTTGAATCGCTGCGAGTACTCGGGGGGAGGGCGAGCATGGAGACCGAGTCGGAGCCCTACGTCCGTCTTGCGTCCCTGCGACAACTGCACCAGGTCATGGCCGACATGAACACGGCCCGCAGCCTGGCGGACACACTGCAGACCGTCGCGGAGGGCGTCGTCACCGCCCTCGGGTACGAGCTGGCGTGCGTGAACCTCGTACGGCCGGACGGCGACCTCGTCGTCGCCGCCTTCGCCGGGAACCCCGCCGCCGAGGCCCTCATCACCGGCCGGGTCGGCTCGCGCGATTCCTGGGAACGCCGGCTCGGCATGGGCGAGCACTGGGGTGACCTGGTGTTCATACCGCACACCGAGGGCTGGGTCCTCGACGACGACGACGTCCCGCAGTGGTACACCGACGGCCCCGCCCCCCGCTTCGAGGACGAGTGGCACCCGGCCGACCGCCTCTTCGCCCCCATGTACGCGCCGGGCCCGCAGGGCAGCGCGGCGGGCGGCGAACTGATCGGCGTGCTCTCCGTGGACCGCCCGCGCAACGGCCGCCGGCCCGGGGCGTGGGGCCGTGAGGCGCTCCAGATGTACGCCTTCCAGGCCGCCATCGCCATCAGCAACGCCCGGCTGCGCGCCAACATGCAGCGTGCCCTCGTCCGCCTGGAGCGCGAGCAGCAGGCCCTGCGGGCGAGCGAGGAAAGCTTCCGGCAGGCGTTCGAATACGCGCCGTCCGGCATGGCCATCGCCGAGATGGGTGGCGACCAGCACGGCCGGATCCTGCGCACCAACGACGCGCTGTGCCGGCTGCTGGGCCGCCCCGCCTCCGCGATGCGCCGCTACTCGTTCTCCGACCTGGTCCACCCCGAGGACATAGGCACCCTGCTGCGCACCTCGGCGGAGGGCGGACGCGCGGAGCTGCGCCTGGGCCGCCGGGACGGCACGTACGTGTGGGTGTCGCTGCGCAACAGCGTCGTCGCGGACGCCGCCGACGGGCCCCGCTTCCTCCTCACCCACGTCGAGGACATCGAGGAGCGCAAGCGCCGCGAGCTCCAGCTCGCCCACCGAGCCTCGCACGACTCGCTCACCGGCCTGCCGAACTCCGCGGAGCTGCGCTCCCGGCTGTCCTCGCGGCTCTGTCAACGCGCGTCGTCCCCGCACAGCGCGGTGGAATCCGTCGACGCGGCCTACGGCCACGCGGCGTTCGACGTGGCCGGGCCCGGCTTCGACTTCCGGCAGGGCGCCGAGCCGTTCGACGCCTACGACCACCACGTGCACACCGTCGCCCCGGACGGGGCCCACGACGACGGCACCAAGGGCCTCGCCGTGCTCTTCTGCGACCTCGACGGCTTCAAGTCGATCAACGACCGGTTCGGGCACAACGCGGGTGACGCGGTTCTCATCGAGGTCGCGCGGCGGCTGAGCAACGGTGTCCGTGACGGGGACACCGTGGCCCGGCTCGGGGGCGACGAATTCGTCATCCTGGCCGACGGGCTCGGCCGGGCCGACGCGCAGGACCTCGCGGTCCGGCTGCGCAACGAGATCATCCAGCCGATCCGCGCCGAGGGGCGGGCCGTCCGGGTCGGGGCCAGCTTCGGCATCGGATGGGCACACTGTGGAATGACGGCGGACGAAGTGTTGAAATCCGCTGACGAGCGGATGTACGTCGAGAAACGATCTCGTCCCAAACAACACAGACGCGCCGGGTGAAGCCCAGGTCAGCGAGTTGATGCGGTCTGAGTCACCCGTTTGGGTCTCCGGGAGCGGGTAGGCTCGCTTACTCACCCAAGTACCGCATGCACCGCACCTGACTGAGGAGACCAAGGGATGACGCCCGGCAACAACGGCGCGAGCACGCCCGAGGACGACGACCCGTTCGGCTATCTCTACGCCGACGGGCAGGCCAACGGAGCCCAGCCGCCGTCCGGGGGCTACGGCTACCCGAACTCGGTCAGCCGGGTCAGGGCGGTCGGCACCCGCCAGTACGGCCAGCAGCCGCAGCACGCGCAGACGGCGCCGTACGGTCAGGTCCCGCAGCAGGCCTCTTACAGCCAGCCGAACGCGCACTACGCCGCGCCGGAGACGCTGCCCGGCGGTGCGCAGACCGCGCAGCAGCAGATGCCGTCCGGCGGTGGCGGTGGCGGCCGGGGTGGCCGCGGCCCGAACACCAAGGGCCTGCTGATCGGCGCGATCGCGGTGGTCGCGGCGGTCGTCGTCGGCATCGGCGTGGCCATGATGGGCGGCGACAAGGACAAGGACAAGGCGTCCGACGAGGTGGGCACCAGCCCGACCCAGTCCGAGGAGTCGAAGCCGAGCCCTTCGAGCACCAAGGCCGGTGCGGCCCAGAAGGACCTCCCGGAGGTCGACGCGAAGGCCCTGCGGCTCAGCCCCGGCCTGACGACGGCGTCGGACTTCAAGGGCGCGAAGGCCGACGGCGGCGTCTACGTGACGGGCTTCAATCAGGTCGGTGCCAAGGTGACCTGGACGGTGGACGGCATCGAGAAGGCCGGCAGCTACCGCCTCTACGTGCGCTACGGCATCCCCGGCGTGGACGCCAACGCCACGCTGGTGGTCAACGGCGACACCCAGGACCGGCCCGTCAACATGAAGAACTTCGCCGGTCTGCCCAAGGGCGACTGGGAAAAGGGCTGGCAGGAGACGTGGTCCAACGTCAACCTGACCAAGGGCACCAACACGATCGAGATCGCCTGCAACGAGGGCAACCAGTGTGACGCGGTTCTCGACCAGCTCTGGCTGAAGAAGTGACGGCTCCGCTCAAGCCGCGCTGACCTCTCCCGAGACCGTCACCCTTTCCAGCAGCTCCTCGTAGGCCTCACGGTCGAACTCCCCCGCCACCGGCGTCAGCACCGTCGCCGCCGAGAGGGCGATGGCCCGGGCCAGCCGGTCCGGCCAGGGGAGGTGTTCGACCGAGGCCGACAGCAGGCCCGCCACCACCGCGTCGCCGGCGCCTGTGGGGTTGCCTCGTACAGAGGCCGGTGGGGTGGCCTGCCAGCGGCCCTCGCGGGTGGCTGCCAGGAGGCCTGCGGGGCCCAGGGACGCCACCACCGCGGACGCGCCCCGGCGGCGGGCGTCCTGGGTGGCGCGCAGGGGGTCGTGGGAGCCGGTCAGTTCCGCCAGTTCGTCGGCGTTGGGCTTGATGATGTCGGGGCGGGCCGCGACCCCCCGGCGCAAGGGCTCGCCGCTCGTGTCCAGCAGGACCGGGACCGAGAAGGAGCGGGCCGTGCGGATCAGGCCCGCGTACGCGCCCACCGGGACCCCCGGCGGCAGGCTGCCGCACAGGGCCACCGCGGAGGCGGAGGGCAGCAGGTCCTCGTAGGCCTCCTGGAAGGCCGACCACTCGGCGGGCGTGACCGTCGGGCCCGGTTCGTTCAGCTGGGTCGTGTCGCCGGTGCGCTCGTCCACCACGGCGATGGTGCGCCGGGTCGTCCCGGACAGCGGCACCAGCGCGTCCACCACGCCCGGCACCGCCGCGAGTCTCTCCTGCACGACCCGGCCCGTCGCCCCGCCCGTGAATCCCGTCACCGTCACCTCGTGCCCGAGCGCCGCCAGCACCCGGGCCACGTTGACGCCCTTGCCGCCGGGGCGTTCCGTCACCTCGGAGACGCGGTGGGAGGCGTGCGGCCGGAGGGACCGAACGCGGTAGGTGATGTCGAGAGCGGTGTTCAGCGTGACCGTGAGGATCACCGGGCCGACCTCCCCCGATGTGCGTGCCGACATGAACGTGCAGGTAGTCCGATCATGCCAAAGAGACGGCGGTCGGCCCAGTCCTGGAGTCGGCCACCGTCTCCCGACTGCGGGACGGATCAGCCCAGTTGGGGACCGACCACCCATTCGCCCCGGCGCATCACGCCCTTCACCTCGTACGCGGAGTCCAGGATCAGCAGGTCGGCGTACTTCCCGGGCTCCAGTGAGCCGATCGTGTCGGCCATGCCGAGGAGGCGGGCCGGGGTGGCGGACAGCGCCGTCACCGCGTCCTCGACGGAGAGGCCGTCGACGGTGACCGCCCGCTTGAAGGCGCGGTCCAGGGTGAGGGTCGAGCCGGCGATCGTGCCGTCCTCCACCAGACGGGCCACGCCGTCCGCGACCTCCACCTCAAGCGGGCCCAGCCAGTAGCGTCCGTCGCCGAAACCGGCCGCGTCCATCGCGTCCGTGATGAACGCGACCCGGTCCGCGCCCGCGTGACGGAACGCCAGTCGCAGCGCGGCGGGGTGCAGGTGCGTGCCGTCGTTGATCAGCTCGACCGTGACCCGGTCGTCCTCCAGCAGCGCGGTGATCGGGCCGGGGGAGCGGTGGCCGAGCGGCGGCATCGCGTTGAAGAGGTGGGTGGCGACGGTGGCGCCCGCGTCGATGGCCTGCACCGTCTGCTCGTACGTGGCGTCCGTGTGGCCGATCGCCGCGATCACGCCCTGGTCGGCGAGGAGGCGTACGGAGTCGAGGCCGCCGGGCAGTTCGGTGGCCAGGGTGAGCATCTTCGCCCGGCCACGGGCCGCGTCGACCAGCTTGCGGACCTCGGCGGGGTGCGGGTCGCGCAGGAGGGCCTCGGAGTGGGCGCCCTTGCGGCACGGGGAGATGAACGGGCCCTCGAAGTGGACGCCGGCGATCTCGCCCTGCTCGGCGAGTTCGCTCAGCAGCCCCGCGCGATGGGTGAGGGAGTCCATGTCGCCGGTGACGGTGGAGGCGACCAGGGTGGTCGTGCCGTGCAGGCGGTGGGTGTGGATGCCCTTGAGAACGTCGTCGACCGTGCCGGAGGTGAAGGAGGCTCCGCCGCCGCCGTGGTTGTGCAGGTCGACAAAGCCGGGGATGACGAAGTGGTCGGCGGCGTTGATGACCTGGGCGTTATCCGGTGCCGATCGGGTGATGTGGGTGCCCTCGATGGCCACCTGGCCGTTTTCGACGGATCCGGTGGGGAGTACCACTGTCGCGCCGGTGAGGACCGTGGGCGTTCCCGATGTGGCGGGGTGCGGGTGGGATGTGGCTGGTCGCGCAGTTCCCCGCGCCCCTGGGGCATCCGTCATCAGGGCGTTACCTCCATGCGGTCGGTCGATGCCAGAAGATCCCAGGCCAGTAGGCCCGCGCCGAGACAACCTGCACTGTCGCCCAACGCCGCCGGGACGAGTGTCGGTTGTTTCTGGAAGGTGATGCGGCTGCGGATCGCTTCCCCCAACGGCGTGAACAGGGTCTCTCCCGCTTCCGCCAGGCCGCCGCCGATGATCAGGACGCGGGGGTCCAGCAGGGTCAGGGCCGTGACCAGCCCGTCGGCCAGAGCGTCGATCGCCTGGTGCCAGACCGCCCGGGCCGTCGGGTCGCCGGAGTCCACCGCCTTCGCGCAGTCGGCGGCGTCGGCGCCCGGGTCGCCCGAGGCCGTGGCCCACGCCTCGCTCACGGCCGCCGCCGAGGCGAAGCGCTCCAGGCAGCCGTGCTGTCCGCACGGGCAGGGGGCGCCGCCGGGGCGGACGACGATGTGGCCGATCTCGCCCGCGAAGCCGTGCGCGCCCGCCTCGACCCGGCCGTCGACGCCGATGGCGCCCGCGATGCCGGTGCCCAGCGCCACGAACAGGAACCGGTCCGCACCCCGGCCCGCGCCGACCCGGCCCTCGGCGAGGCCGCCGGTGCGCACGTCGTGCCCGAGGGCGACGGGGACGCCCAGCCGCTGCTCCAGCAGCTCGCGCAGGGGGACGTCCCGCCAGCCGAGGTTGGCCGCGTAGACGGCGACGCCGTCCGCCTCGTCGACGATGCCCGGGACGGCCACGCCGGCGGCGGACGCGGGCGTGCCGAACCGCTCGGCGCCGTGGGCGTGCAGCTCGGCGGCGAAGTCGAGGATGCCCGCGACGACGGCGTCCGGCCCCTGGGTACGTCCGGTGGCCCGGCGGGCCCGGTGCAGCACCTCGCCCCCCGGACCCGCCAGGGCGGCCTTCATCCCGGTGCCGCCCACGTCGAGGGCGATGACATGTTTCACGGGGACAGTGTGACCCGGGGACCCGCAAGAGGTCTAGTCCACTCACGTGGTGTAGACCTTGTTCCGGATATCGAAATCTTTCGGCGGCGGTGACGCCGGGGTTGGGGAAGAACAGCGGTGCAGCGGCGGCGGATGGCAGGAACGATCGCGGTGGTGTCCGCACTGGGCATGACGGTGGTCCTCGGCGGCTGCGGACTCACGGGCGGCTCGGCCGACGTGACCCTGAAGCTGGTCGCCGCCGACTACGGCGACAGCGCGGCCAACAGCTCCAAGAAGTACTGGGACAAGCTCGCCGAGGAGTACGAGGCCGCCCACCCCGACGTCGAGATCGACGTCAGCGTCTACTCCTGGAACGACGTCGACCGCAAGGTCCGGGAGATGGTCGCCGCCGGTGACCCGCCGGACATGGCGCAGATCGGCGCCTACGCCGACTACGCGGCGGAGAACCAGCTCTACAAGGCCGACGACCTGCTCTCCATACCCGTGCAGGCCGACTTCGTGGGGCAGCTGGCCTCCGCGGGCCAGGTGAAGGGCGTGCAGTACGGCATGCCGTTCGCCGCCTCCACCCGCGTGCTCTTCTACAACAAGTCCCTCTTCGCCAAGGCCGGCATCACCCCGCCCGAGTCCTGGGACGACCTGGCCGAGGACGCCGAGGCGCTCAAGGCGAAGGGCGTGAAGTACCCGTACGCGCTGCCCCTCGGCCCGGAGGAGGCGCAGGCCGAGACCATGCAGTGGATGCTCAGCGGCGGGGGCGGCTACACCGACGGCGCCGACAGCTACGGCATCGACTCCCCTGAGAACATCGACACCTTCTCCTGGCTGAAGAACGACCTGGTCGGCAAGGACCTGACCGGGCCGGTCGCGCCGGGGCAGCTCAACCGGGCGGCGGCGTTCGCGGCGTTCGCCAAGGGCGAGGTCGGCATGCTCAACGGCCACCCCTCGCTGATGAAGATCGCCGCGAAGCAGGGCGTCAAGTACGGGATGGTGCCCACCCCGGGCCACGAGGGCCCGAGCCGGTCCACGCTGGGCGTCTCCGACTGGATGACCGCGTTCCGCAAGAACGGCCACCGCGACCAGGTGGGGGGCTTCCTCGACTTCGTCTACAGCGAGAAGAACGTGCTGGCCTTCTCGCGCGAGTACGACCTGCTGCCGGTCACCACGTCCGCGTCCGGCACGATGGCCTCCTCCGAGGAGGACCGGCACCTCAAGCCGTTCCTGGAGGAGCTGCTGGCCTCCGAGCTCTACCCGGTCGGCAAGACCTCCTGGGCCGATGTCAGTGCCCGGGTCAAGCAGCAGATCGGCAAGGCCGTCGCGCCCGGCGGCAGCCCGTCGGGCGTCCTGGGCCACCTCCAGGCCGAGGCGACCCGGGCGGAGAGCGCGGAGTAGCTGCGCTGTCCGTGGCGGGCGCTACCGTGCCGGGTATGGACGAGGACACGGGTGAGCAGGGGCTCGGGCGCAGGGAGCGGGACATTCTCGCGCTCGAACGCCGGGGGTTCTCCGGGCCCGGTGCGAAGGAGCGGGCGATACGTGAGGAGCTGGGGCTCGCGCCTGTTCGCTACTACCAGCTGCTCAATGCGCTGCTGGATGATGCTCGGGCGTTGGCGCATGATCCTGTGACGGTGAATCGGCTGCGGCGGGTTCGGGAGCGGCGTCGGTCTGAGCGGTGAGGGGCGGGGGCTTCTGGCCGTCGCGGGGTGCGGCTGCGTCGTGGTTGTTCGCGCAGTTCCCCGCGCCCCTGAAGGGCGTGACCCTTCAGCCCATCCGGTCCGCCAAGGCCGTCAGTAGGTCCACAACCCCCTCCGGGCCGTCCACCACCACGTCCGCCCGCTCGCGCAGCTCGGTCACCTCGTCGCTGCCGCTGCACACCAGCAGGCCCGGGGTGCCGGTCGTGCGGAGGGTGTCCACCGCGGCGTAGGCGGGCAGGTCGCCCAGGTCGTCGCCGGCATAGAGGACCGAGCCGGCGCCGATCTCCCGGGCGTGGTCGATCAGGGCCACGCCCTTGTCCATGCCGGGCGGGCGCAGTTCGAGGACCATGCGGCCGGGCTCGACGATCAGGCCGTGCCGGGTCGCCAGGGCGGTGAGCGGCTCGCGCAGGGCCTCGAAGGCGGCCTGCGGGTCGGCGGCCCGGCGGGTGTGCACGGCCACCGCCCGGCCCTTGTCCTCCACCCAGGCGTCGCTCCCTTCGAGCAGCCCGGGCAGTTCGGCGCGGACGGCGTCGACGCCGGGGTGCGGCGCGGGCGCGGTGACCTCGCCGCTGCGGGCGTCCCACCGCTCGGCGCCGTAGTGCCCGAGGACGACGAGGTGCCCGAGGCCGGGCACGTTCGCGAAGCCGCCGTTGCGTACGGCGACGTCGGCGGGCCGGCCGGTGATCACCGCGATGGCGGCGACCTTCGGGGCGAGCGCCGCCAGCGCGCCCAGCGCCTGTGGATGGGCCCGGGCCTGCTCGGGGTCGGCCACGATCGGCGCGAGCGTCCCGTCGAAGTCCAGCGCGATCAGGGCCTTGCCGGGCTGCGCGAGGAGGGCGTCGAGGCCGTATTGCCCGGCCTTGGTGGCGGAAGTGGGAAGGGTGCTCATTCGGCCCTCAGCCCCTCAACGCGTCGAGCTGGTCCAGGAACCACCGCGCCGGTGGCAGGGCCGTCGCCGCGGCGGCCAGGCGCTTGCTGCGTTCGGCGCGTTCCTCCGGGCGCATCGACAGCGCCTCGTGCAGGGCCGCCGCCGTGCCCGTCACGTCGTAAGGGTTCACGGTGATCGCGTCCTCGCCCAGCTCCTCGTGCGCCCCGGCCTCCCGGGACAGCACCAGCGCGCAGCCCGCGTCGGACACCACCGGGACCTCCTTGGCGACGAGGTTCATGCCGTCGCGGATGGGGTTGACCAGGGCCACGTCGGCCAGCCGGTAGGCGGCCAGCGAGCGCGCGAAGTCGTCCTTGACGTGCAGCACGACCGGCTTCCAGCCCGGCGTGCCGTACTCGGCGTTGATCTCGTCCGCGAGCCGCTGCACCTCGGCCGTGTAGTCCCGGTACACCGCGAGGTCCTGCCGGGAGGGGTAGGCGAAGGCGACGTGCACCACCTGCTCGCGCCACTCGGCGTGGGTCTCCAGCAGCCTGCGGTAGGCCAGCAGGCCGCGCACGATGTTCTTGGACAGTTCGGTGCGGTCCACGCGGACGATGGTGCGGCGGCCCTCGCCGATCTCCTGCCGCAGCGCGGTGATCCGCTCCTCGACGTCCGGCTCGTGGGCCCGCTTGCGCAGAAAGTCGGCGTCGGCGCCGAGGCCGTGCACCCCGACCCGGGTGCCGCCGAGCCCGCCCGCGAACCGCTCGGCGCACGCGGTGAACGCCTCCGCCCAGCGCTCGGTCAGGAAGCCCAGCCGGTCCGCGCCGAGCATGCCGCGCAGCACCTGCCCGGCCACGTCGTCGGGCAGCATCCGGAAGTACTCCGGCGGCGCCCACGGCGTGTGCGAGAAGTGCCCGATGCGCAGGTCGGGCCGCAGCTCGCGGAGCATGCCCGGCACCAGCGTCAGGTGGTAGTCCTGCACCACGACCGCCGCGCCCTGCGCCGCCTCCTCGGCCAGCGCCTCGGCGAACGCCCGGTTGTACGCCTCGTAGGACGCCCACTGCCGCCGGAACTCCGCGTCGAAGACGGGCTCCAGGGGCGTCTGGTAGAGCATGTGGTGCACGAACCACAGGACCGAGTTGGCGATGCCGTTGTACGCGTCGGCGTGCACGTCGGGCGGGATGTCCAGCATCCGCACGCCGTCCTCGCCGACGCCGCGCCCCACCGCCTCCCGGTCGCCGTCGGTGAGCGCCGAGCACACCCACAGCGCGTCCGCGTCCGAGCCGATCGCGGAGAGCCCGGACACCAGCCCGCCGCCGCCCCGCTTGGCGTCCAGCGAACCGTCCGCTCCCACCGTGTACGAGACCGGGCCACGGTTGGAGGCCACCAGCACCTGTGCAGCACCGTACGTTGAAGCCATAAGCCTCAACCTAGCCCGGCCCCGAAACGCTCAAACGTGCGGATCTGCCGCGCCCGGCCGAAAACGGGCCCGGTCAGGCAGCCTTCCGGGCCTGGTACTCGGAGATCTCCACCATCGGCGGACGCTCCTCGGTGTCCACGGAGTACGTCCTCGGCTCGAAGCCGTCCGTGCCCCGCTCGAACTGGGTCAGGGACGGCCGGATCAGGTGCCCGCGGGCCAGCCGCAGCTGGGCCGTGCGGTAGATCGCGGCGGCCATCCGGCCCAGCGCCTGCCCGTCCTGGTGCCGGTGCTTGCGCACCCCCACGTCCACCTGGGCGAGGGCGTCCAGCCCCGCCAGGTGCAGCGCGTCGACCATCATGCCCAGCTCGACGCCGTACCCGACCGGGAAGGGCAGCTGCTCCAGCAGGGAGCGGCGGGCCGCGTACTCGCCGCCGAGCGGCTGCACGAAGCCGGCCAGCTGCGGCCAGTGCATGTTGAGCAGCGGGCGGGCCATCAGCTCGGTGACCCGGCCGCCCTGCCCGGTGGCGCCGCCGAGCGGGCGGTCGTACATGGCCTTCACCAGGTCCACGTCCGGGTCCGTGAGCAGCGGGCCCACGATCCCCGAGACGAAGCCGGACGAGAAGTCCCTGAGGTCCGCGTCGACGAAACAGACGATGTCCCCGCGGGTGACCAGCAGTGAGCGCCACAGCACCTCGCCCTTGCCGGGCACGGCTGGCAGGCGCGGGAGTATCACGTCCCGGTGCACCACGCGCGCGCCCGCGGCGGCGGCGACCTCCGCGGTGCGGTCGGTCGACCCCGAGTCGACGACGACCAGCTCGTCGACGAGCGGGACCTGCAGCATCAGGTCGTGGCGGATGACGGAGGCGATGTCGCCGACCGTCTCCTCCTCGTTCAGCGCGGGCAGCACCACACTGACCGTCTGGCCCGTGCGCTGCTTCGCTGCGAGGATCTGGTGGAGGGGGCGATCGTTCGCGGACCAGGAACGGGTGCTCAGCCAGCGCTCGACTTCTTCCAGCACCGTGCGGCTCCTCTGCGTGCTCCGGGCGGGACGGAGTGATCCATCTCGCGGTTCGGACGACTATCTCAACTGTCCTGGTCGTCGGTTACAGTCTTGAACAACGCGGATGACCATCGCATGTCCGGGGTCACCCGCCTTTACAACCGCATACAGCTCATCCAGAGGGGCAGAGGGAAACGGCCCGATGAAGCCCCGGCAACCCTCCAGTCGGTACTCGTAGGTCGCTGTCGACCACTTCGCGAGGCTCCCGGCTAGGGAAGGTGCCAAATCCGTCTCACGGCGAGATGCGTCGTGAGGAAGATGAGGAGAAAGGGCCTCGCCTCACATGGCTGTGCAGACTGTTGCAAGCACCACTGACTCCACCGTAGACCTCGGTCCCGCGGCTGCCCTCAGCTGCCGCGAGTGCGGTCACCGCGTACCCCTCGGCCCGGTCTTCGCGTGCGAGGAGTGTTTCGGCCCGCTGGAGATCGCCTACGACTTCTCGGGCTACGACACCGAAGAGCTCCGCAAGCGCATCGCAGCGGGCCCCGCGAACATCTGGCGCTACGCACCGCTGCTGCCGGTCCCGGCCGACGTGGCGGACAAGCCGAACATCAACCCCGGCTGGACCAAGCTCGTCAAGGCCGACAACCTCGCGCGCGAGCTGGGTGTCGACGCCGGCAAGCTGTTCGTCAAGGACGACTCCGGCAACCCGACGCACTCCTTCAAGGACCGGGTCGTCGCCCAGGCCCTGGAGGCCGCCCGCGCCTTCGGTTTCACCACGCTCTCCTGCTCCTCCACCGGCAACCTCGCCGGTGCGGTGGGCGCCGCCGCGGCCCGCGCCGGCTTCCGCTCCTGCGTGTTCATCCCGCACGACCTGGAGCAGGGCAAGGTCGTCATGGCCGCGGTCTACGGCGGCGAGCTCGTCGGCATCGAGGGCAACTACGACGACGTGAACCGCTTCTGCTCCGAGCTGATCGGCGACCCGGCCGGTGAGGGCTGGGGCTTCGTCAACGTCAACCTGCGGCCGTACTACGCGGAGGGTTCCAAGACCCTGGCGTACGAGATCTGCGAGCAGCTCGGCTGGCGGCTGCCGGACCAGCTCGTGGTGCCGATCGCCTCCGGCTCGCAGCTCACGAAGATCGACAAGGGTCTGCAGGAGCTGATCAAGCTCGGTCTGGTCGAGGACAAGCCGTACAAGATCTTCGGTGCGCAGGCCGAGGGCTGCTCGCCGGTGTCGACGGCGTTCAAGGCCGGGCACGACGTCGTCCGTCCGCAGAAGCCGGACACCATCGCCAAGTCCCTCGCGATCGGCAACCCGGCGGACGGGCCGTACGTGCTGGACATCGCGCGGCGGACCGGTGGGGCGGTGGAGGACGTGAACGACGAGCAGGTCGTCGACGCGATCAAGATCCTTGCGCGGACCGAGGGGATCTTCGCGGAGACCGCCGGTGGGGTGACCGTGGGTGTCACCAAGAAGCTGATCGAGAGCGGGCTGCTGGATCCGTCGAAGACGACGGTGGTGCTCAACACCGGGGACGGTCTGAAGACGCTGGACGCGGTGGCGGGCACGGGGCTCACCGCGACCATTCGGCCCAACCTGGAGTCGTTCCGGGATGCCGGGCTCGTCTGATCGTTGTTCGCTGCGGGCCGGTGGGGGCTGGTCGCGCAGTTCCCCGCGCCCCTGAGGGTGCGCCCCAGCCGTAGCTTCAACAAAACCGGAGGTCATGTTCCGATGAGCGTCACCGTTCGCATCCCCACCATCCTGCGCACCTACACCGGCGGGCAGGCCGAGGTCGCCGCCGAGGGGGCGAATCTCGGGGAGGTCATCGCCGATCTGGAGAAGAACCACACCGGGATCGCCGCCCGGGTGCTCGACGACCAGGGCAAGCTGCGCCGGTTCGTCAACGTGTACGTCAACGACGACGACGTGCGCTTCGAGCAGGGTCTGGAGACGGCGACGCCGGACGGTGCCGGTGTGTCGATCATTCCCGCCGTCGCGGGTGGCTGAACCGACCGGCCGACCTGATTGTTACCTTCGGTAACGACAGTCACTGAGAGTTTATCGAATTGCCCCCTCCGTGAGAGAAACGGAGGGGGCAATTCTGTGTGGTTGAGCGGGGTACAGTTGGGGAACGCGATCCCGATCCGTTGATCGGAACCCTGAGTTCCTGCTTCGAGCCCGACAAGATGTAGCCAAAGTGTGCATGTCTTTTGAGGCTTTTGTTCCCTTTGTGTGGCCCGACTTGCCCTGAAATCGGGCGAATGCTCCCCACATTCCGGACCCCGCGCGTCCTGAATTCTCGTCCGATTGACCTGTTGCAGACGGCAGTTGGACAGATACATTCAGCCGCGGTCGACGCGTTCCGGCGCACGCCCCCAACCGTGGGGGGTGAGGTCTGACCCGGGTCCGCGAAGTGTGGATCTGTGCAAGGGCCAGTAATAGGGGAGTTAGGCATGGCTCAGGGCACCGTCAAGTGGTTCAACGCGGAGAAGGGGTACGGCTTCATCGCGGTCGACGGTGGTGCGGATGTTTTCGTCCACTACAGCGCGATCCAGATGGACGGCTACCGCACCCTTGAAGAGGGCCAGCGGGTCGAGTTCGAGATCTCGCAGGGTCAGAAGGGGCCGCAGGCCGACATGGTTCGCGTCTCTGCCTGAACGCGCACCACGACCAACGCTCGAACGACCGGTCTTCTCAGAAGGGCCCGTACCCCCCGGGGTGCGGGCCCTTCGGCCTGCTCGCAGCGGGTGCCGGGGGGTGTTCGCCGGGGGCTGACGCCACCGTCCGATCCCCGGGAGGCGCTTGCACTCGCCATGCCCGAGTGCTAATCATTGCGTTAGCACTCTGAAGGTGAGAGTGACAACGTAAGGACCGGGTCGGTGAGGCCCGCAGGCCGGGTGGGGAAGGAACCCACGAGGCAAGCGAGCCGTCCGTCGCGGGCGCGGGCGCGGTCCGAAGTAATCACCCCCAGTCCTGGAGGGACCACTTCACATGGCCAAGATCATCGCGTTCGACGAGGAGGCGCGGCGCGGCCTCGAGCGCGGCATGAACCAGCTCGCGGACGCCGTCAAGGTGACGCTCGGCCCCAAGGGCCGCAACGTCGTCCTCGAGAAGAAGTGGGGCGCGCCCACGATCACCAACGATGGTGTCTCCATCGCCAAGGAGATCGAGCTCGAGGACCCGTACGAGAAGATCGGCGCCGAGCTGGTCAAGGAAGTCGCCAAGAAGACGGACGACGTCGCCGGTGACGGTACGACCACCGCGACCGTTCTCGCCCAGGCCCTGGTCAAGGAAGGCCTGCGCAACGTAGCCGCCGGTGCCAACCCCATGGCCCTCAAGCGCGGCATCGAGCGCGCCGTCGAGGCCGTCTCCGCCGCCCTGCTGGAGCAGGCGAAGGACGTCGAGACCAAGGAGCAGATCGCCTCCACGGCCTCCATCTCCGCCGCCGACACCCAGATCGGCGAGCTCATCGCCGAGGCCATGGACAAGGTCGGCAAGGAAGGCGTCATCACCGTCGAGGAGTCCCAGACCTTCGGTCTGGAGCTGGAGCTCACCGAGGGTATGCGCTTCGACAAGGGCTACATCTCGGCGTACTTCGCCACCGACATGGAGCGTATGGAGGCCGTCCTCGACGACCCGTACATCCTGATCGCCAACTCGAAGATCAGCAACGTCAAGGACCTGCTGCCGCTCCTCGAGAAGGTCATGCAGTCCGGCAAGCCGCTGCTGATCATCGCCGAGGACGTCGAGGGCGAGGCCCTGTCGACCCTGGTCGTCAACAAGATCCGCGGCACCTTCAAGTCCGTCGCCGTCAAGGCCCCGGGCTTCGGCGACCGCCGCAAGGCGATGCTGCAGGACATCGGCATCCTCACCGGCGGCGAGGTGATCTCCGAGGAGGTCGGCCTCAAGCTGGAGAACGCCACGCTCGACCTGCTGGGCAAGGCCCGCAAGGTCGTCATCACCAAGGACGAGACCACCATCGTCGACGGTGCCGGCTCGGCCGACCAGGTCCAGGGCCGTGTCAACCAGATCCGCGCCGAGATCGAGAACAGCGACTCGGACTACGACCGCGAGAAGCTGCAGGAGCGCCTGGCGAAGCTCGCCGGCGGTGTCGCGGTCATCAAGGCCGGGGCCGCCACCGAGGTGGAGCTCAAGGAGCGCAAGCACCGCATCGAGGACGCCGTGCGCAACGCCAAGGCGGCCGTCGAGGAGGGCATCGTCGCCGGTGGTGGCGTGGCCCTGCTGCAGGCCTCCCAGGTCTTCGAGAAGCTGGAGCTCGACGGTGACGAGGCGACCGGCGCCAACGCCGTGAAGCTCGCGCTGGAGGCCCCGCTGAAGCAGATCGCCGTCAACGGTGGTCTCGAGGGCGGCGTCGTCGTGGAGAAGGTCCGCAACCTCACCGTCGGCCACGGCCTGAACGCCGCGACCGGTGAGTACGTCGACATGATCGCCGAGGGCATCATCGACCCGGCGAAGGTGACGCGTTCCGCCCTGCAGAACGCCGCCTCCATCGCCGCGCTGTTCCTCACCACCGAGGCCGTCATCGCCGACAAGCCGGAGAAGGCCGCCGCGCCGGCCGGCGGCGGCATGCCGGGCGGTGACATGGACTTCTGATCGACCTGAGGGTTGATCAACGTCCGTACCGAGGGCGGCACTTCCTGTTCCGGCAGGAGGTGCCGCCCTTCGGCGTGCCCGGGGGTTGTGCCGTGCCGGCCCCGGGCGGGGGAGTGGCGTGTCCGGGATCACAGCGGGGGTGGGATGGCGGGGCCGGGCCGGATGGTTGAAGGTTAGGTCGATCCCATGCGTATGCACATACCCCCCGGTATCCGAAAGTGAGCCCTCACGTGACTGTCGCCGCCTCCGCTTCCCGCGCCGCCGCAATCCTGTCCCGGCCCCTGTCGCTGGGCGGCCTGACCGTTCCGAACCGGATCGTGATGGCGCCGATGACCCGCATGTTCTCCCCCGGCGGTGTGCCCGGTGAGGACGTCGTGTCGTACTACGCGCGCCGCGCCGCCGCCGGAGTCGGCCTGATCGTCACCGAGGGCACCTACGTCGGCCACGAGTCGGCCGGGCAGAGCGACAGCGTGCCGCGCTTCCACGGCGACGAGCAGCTCGCGGGCTGGGCGAAGGTCGCCGAGGCGGTGCACGCCGCGGGCGGCACGATCGTGCCGCAGCTGTGGCACATCGGCATGGTCCGCAACCAGGGCGAGCCCCCGGTCGCCGACGCCCCGGCCGTCGGCCCCTCCGGCCTGCGCATCGGCGCCGACGAGCCCACCGGCAAGGTCATGACGCAGGCCGACATCGACGCCGTCATCGGCGCGTTCGCCGAGGCCGCGGCCGCCGCCGAGCGCATCGGCTTCGACGGTGTCGAACTGCACGGCGCCCACGGCTACCTGCTCGACCAGTTCCTCTGGGAGGGCACCAACCGCCGCACCGACGCCTACGGCGGCGACCGCGTCGCCCGCGCCAAGCTCTCCGAGGAGATCGTCGTGGCCGTCCGCGAGGCCGTCTCCGCCGACTTCCCCGTCATCTTCCGCTTCTCCCAGTGGAAGCAGGAGGCCTACCGCGCCCGCCTCGCCGAGACGCCCGAGGAGCTGGAGTCCATCCTCGCGCCGCTGGCCGCCGCCGGTGTCGACGCCTTCCACGCCTCCACCCGCCGCTACTGGGTCCCCGAGTTCGAGGACTCCGACCTCAACCTGGCCGGCTGGACCAAGAAGCTCACCGGCAAGCCCACCATCACCGTCGGCTCGGTCGGCCTGGACGGCAACGACTTCCTCAAGTCCTTCCAGGGCCACGGCGCCGAGGTCGGCGACCTCGACAACCTCCTGGACCGCTTCGAGCGCGACGAGTTCGACATGGTCGCCGTCGGCCGCGCCCTGCTCCAGGACCCCGAGTGGGCCCGCAAGGTCCTCGACGGCCGCTTCGAGGAGCTGGCCCCGTACAGCCCGGCGGCGCTGAAGACCCTCAGCTGACCCCACTGCGCACGGGGTGCCTGGATCCGCTTGCGTCAGTCAAGGAGACTGAACGGACGCTTGTTCGCCGGCACCCCGTGAGGAGACCACAGTGACGACGACCGACTCCCGCCCCTCGGTGGGCGGCCCCTCCGAACAGCCCGGCCCGGTGGTGCGCACCACCGCCGGCGCCGTACGCGGACGGAGGGAGGAGGGTCTCGCCGTCTTCCGCGGCATCCCCTTCGCCGCACCGCCGGTGGGCGAGGCCCGCTTCCAGGCCCCGCGCCCCGCCCCCGCCTGGGACGGCATACGCGACGCGTACGCCTTCGGCCCGCCGCCCCCGCAGGACCTCGGCTCCATCGCCGGCCCCGGTCTGATCGACGTGCCCCAGGGCGACGACTGGCTCACGGTCAACGTCTGGACCCCCGAACCCGACCCGGACGCGCACCGCCCCGTGATGGTGTGGATCTACGGCGGCGCCTACAAGCTCGGCCACGCCGGCAGCCCCGGCTACGACGCCCGCCACATCGCCGCCGACGGCGACCTCGTCGTCGTGTCCCTCAACTACCGCCTCGGCATGGAGGGTTTCGCCCACATCGAGGGAGCCCCCGCCAACCGCGGACTGCTCGACCAGGTGGCCGCGCTGGAGTGGGTGCGGGACAACATCGCGTCCTTCGGCGGCGACCCCGGCCAGGTCACGGTCTTCGGCGAATCGGCCGGCGCCGGTTCGGTCGCCTCGCTGCTCGCCATGCCGCGCGCGGCCGGGCTGTTTGGCCGGGCGATCGCACAGAGCGTGCCGGGGACGTTCTTCTCCGACGCCCTGGCCCGCGACATCGGCACGGCCCTCGCCGCGGAGCTGGGCCTGCGCCCCAGGGTCGCCGACCTGTCGGCGATCGCCCCGCGCGAGCTGACCTCGGCGGGCGAGAGGCTCGGCCCGAAGATGCCCCAGTACATCGACCGCTGGGGCCAGGCGGCACCGACGGTCACACCGTTCGCGCCGGTGGTCGACGGCGAGGTGCTGCCGGCGAGCCCGTGGCAGGCGCTGACGTCGGGTTCCGCGCGGGACATCGAGCTGCTCGTCGGCCACAACCGCGACGAATACCGCCTGTTCATGGCCATGGCCGGCCGACTCGGGCAGATCCCGGACGAGCGGGCCGCCGCGGCCCTGCGTCTGCTCGCCCCCGGCCCCGACGGCGAACAGGCCTACCGCGCGGCCTTCCCCGAGGCCTCACCGTCCGAGCTGTACGAACGCGTCCAGACGGACTGGCTGTTCGGCATGCCCTCCCTGCATCTGGCCGAGGCGCAGCGCGCGGGCGGCGGACGGGCCCACGTCTACGAACTGACCTGGCCGGCCCCGGGCGACGGTGGCGCGCTCGGCGCCTGCCACGCCCTGGACATCCCGCTGCTGTTCGGTACGTACGGGGCGGATCTGGGGCTGCTGCTGTTCGGGGGCGCGGAGCCGCCCGCCGAGGCGCTCTCGCTGTCGTCGCGTTTTCGCGCGTCCTGGACGTCCTTCGCGCGCTCGGGCGACCCGGGCTGGCCGGCGTACGACGACGAGCGGCGGCTGGTGCAGGTGCTGGACGCCGAGCCGGAGGTACGGGCGTACCCGGAGGAGGCGTCGCGGCGACTGTGGGAGGGGTACGCGTTCCTGCCCCTGCCGCTGCTGTAGGGGCTAGAGGTTGCCCATCGGCTCGATGTCGACCCGTACGGGCGTCCCCCACACCCGCAGTACCTCGTAGTCGGTGAACTCGTGCACCAGGCGGTACGCCATCGCGGCCCGGGGAGCCTTGCGCTGGGCCGCGATGAACAACTCCGCCTCGCGGCGGTCCCGGCGCGGGGTGCCGCACAGCTGCCAGGCCTGGCCGTTCCACAGCTCCGCCAGCCAGCGCTGCTGGGGCTGGGGGCGGTCGCCCCGCACGCCGTAGCGGGAGGGCGCGGGTTCGGCGGGCGGCTGCTGGGGGGCGGGGCCGTTGAATTCCGCCCGGCGGGCCGCCCTGCGCCGCGTCTCGCACAGCAGGCACAGATCGGGCGCGGCCTCGTCGACGGGGCCGTTCGGATGCTCGGGACAGCGGGTACTGGGCGCGGCCGTCGTGACGCTGTCCTCCAGCAGGTCCAGCGCGCGCTTCAGATCGGCCTTGACCTCGTGCAGCTTGGCGTCCGGCGTGTCGGCGGAGAGTGCTTCGCCGTGCTCCCCGAGGAGCCGGAGGGCGCGGCCTAGGGCGGTCAGCTGGGCGTGGTTCATGGGTCCATTGTCCTCAGTCGGCGTCACCGCGGCGGCGCAGGGACATCGCAACGCGGATCTGGGCCGCGTGGTCGTGGACCGCGGGGGCGGAAAGGGGTGCAGCGGGTTGCGCGGGGGCGTGTTCGCCCCGGCAGGCGCTGCAACGTCCTCCTGGCAGGGTTTCCGGACGGCCCGGGGCGCCGCAGTTCGCGCACTCCAGGATCCTCAGGGGTGGGCGTGGGGCGGGTGGGGGCGGGAGTTTGCTGGTCAGGCGGGTGCGGACCAAGGCGGCGGGGTGATGGACGGGCGTCGGCAGGCCGGCCGTGAGCGCACGCAGGACGTCGTTCTCCGAGGCGCCCCGTTCGAACCAGTCCGCCACGAGGGGAGCGAGCGTCGCGCAGTCCGCCTCGGAGAGGGACAGCACGGGTGCCGTGCGGCCGAGGGCGGCCAGGAGGATGTGAGCCCGGGAGCGGGTGGGGCGTGCCGCCTGCCGCGGTACGTCGCCGCGGGTGAAGGCGGCCCACCAGTCGTCATCCCGTGCGGTGCGGGACCACCACGATCGGGTGATCCACCGGGAGCTGCCGTCGTCGGCCGTGATGCACTCCCGGCCGCGGCGCAGGTGGCCCGCCTGCTGGATGCGGTTGAGGGCGGTGCCGAGGGCGCACTGGCCGTACGGGAGCTGTCTGGCCAGCGTCTTCACCGAGATGTCCGCGCCGTCGGGGAGCCGGTCGACGTAGGCGGCGATGGCGGCTTCGCGGGGTGGGAGGTGACTGAAGTCGTGTTGTGTGCACGGGGGTTGGCTGGGTGTCGTGCGTTTGCCGTAGCCCGGGTTGGCCATCGGGTGCGCAGAAGGGATGTCGGCACTAAAGTTGGCGTCAGCCATGGGATCGACTGCTTTCGATCTCGATGGTTAAGCCCCCGCAGGTGTTGGCGCACCGGGCGGGGGCTGTTGCTTGTCCAGGAACGTCAGAGGCAGGTGACTGTCCGTGGCAAACCGGCTGCGTCACGTCAACTCTCCGGGTGGG
>NZ_JAKEIO010000028.1 GCF_021474405.1 [Streptosporangium] indianense | reverse complement strand
GGCCTGCGCGGGTTCCACGGTTTTCACGGGAGGGGTCCTCTTCCCGGCGGGGCGGGCCCCCCCGGGGAGGGGTCCCCCCCCCGGCCAAAACGGGGAACCCCGCCAGCCCCCGCCCCCCCCCCGGCCCCCCCAGCCCGCTCCGCCCCCTCCGCTACGAGATCCGCCGTGCCACCGGGATCGGCACCGGATTCCTGACCGGGGCCGTCGTGCTCGCCGTGTCCGCCGTGACCGCCGTCGTGCTCGCCCGCGTCGGGCACACCCCGCAACCGCGCCTGCTGGCCGCCTGGCCACAGGAGCTGCCCCTGCCGCCCGCCGCACTCGGCGCGGGCCTGCTCGGTGCATTCGCCTTCGGGGACGAGTTCCGCCACCCCGCCCTGGCCGCGGACCGCGGCACCGTGCCCCGCCGGCTGGGGCTGCTGGCCGCCAAACTGCTCGTCTCCTCGATCACCGGGCTGTTGCTGGCCGTCCTCACCGTCGGCTGCGACGCGGAAGTGCTCTACCTCGTCTACGGACGGGAACTCGCTCAGGTTCCCGTCGACTGGATCTCCTTGAGTGCGAATTGGATCGGGCTCGTGGTCGGCTGCGCCTGGGCCGGTGTGCTCGCCGCCGGTGTCTTCCGGTCCACCACGGCCGGGCTCGCCGCTGTGGCCGCCGTCCCCATCCTCGTCGTACCGGTCGTGCACAAGCTCGTGAACGGCCCGTCCGTGCGAACCGCGGCAGGACTCCCCGTGCGGCTGCGCGAGACCCTCCTGCCGCGATGGCCCTTCGGGGGAGAGCGTTACCTGGAGGCCGTACTCAAGGTGGTTTCCCAACCCGTGGGCGGCGCACTGACGTTGTCGCTGACCGCGCTGCTCTGCGCGTATCTGCTCACGACCCTGCGCGGCAGACTCCGGTGACGACTGTCCGTAACCCTTGGTTCGGCCATGCCCACAACTCCCCGCAGAACGCCCATTTCTTTCCGATAAGGCGTCAATTGCGACGGGGTGAGCGATCACCCTTTCGTGTGCTTTTCACCAAAGACCTCAAGGGAGTTGGAGACGGCGCCGACAAATGATGCGTGAGTACCCTTGCGCACACCATGATGACCGCCGCCCGCTCCGCTGACTCCGGCCTCGCGAGCCCGGGCGAACTCGACCGCTACCCGTACGCCGAGGCGCCCGCCGTCGACCGTGTCGGGATTCCTGCCTGGGACGGCGGGGAGCCCGAGCTGGGCCGCGTGGGCCGCCGCGCCGCGGGAAGCCGCGGGCGCGGGCTGCACGGCCAACTCGTTCAACAGCTGGGTCAGATGATCGTCTCCGGCGACCTGGGCGCCGACCGTCCGCTGGTGCCCGAGGAGATCGGGCAGCGATTCGAGGTCTCCCGCACCGTCGTCCGCGAGTCGCTCCGCGTCCTGGAGGCCAAGGGCCTGGTGAGCGCCCGCCCGAACGTCGGCACGCGCGTGCGCCCCGTGAGCGACTGGAACCTCCTCGACCCGGACATCATCGAGTGGCGGGCCTTCGGGCCCCAGCGCGACGACCAGCGCCGTGAGCTGAGCGAGCTGCGATGGACGATCGAGCCGCTGGCGGCCCGCCTCGCCGCCGGGCACGGGCGCGAGGACGTGCAACAGCGCCTGGCGGACATGGTCGAGATCATGGGGCACGCGATGGCTCAGGGTGACGCGCTCACGTTCTCCCGCGCCGACTCCGAGTTCCACTCGCTGCTCATCCAGGTCGCCGGCAACCGCATGCTCGAGCACCTGTCCGGGATCGTGTCCGCGGCCCTCCAGGTGTCGGGCGGTCCGGTCACGGGCTGTGACCGGCCGAACGAGACGTCCCTGGCGCACCACGGCCGTATCTGCGACGCCCTCGCCGCCGGTGACGGGGTGGCGGCCGAGACAGCCATGCGGCAACTCCTCACGGTCCATCCCGAGGTGGAACGGGTCGTGCCCGCCCCGCGCGAGCACTGACCGCGTTCCGCGGGCGGCGCGGCCGGGTGTGCCACCCCCCTCCTGTGGCAGTGCCTGATCGGTGATCCGCCTCCCGTCGGACCCCGTGGGATCCTGGTGATCCCGCGGGGTCCGACGGTGCGAAGGGGCCGAATGTCCCACAGGGCGGACGGGCCCGCGGCGAATGTGACCATCTATGTCAGCGTCTGACCGTTTTTGTTCGCTTACGGGGTGTGACTCGGGCCACGCAGATTGGGCGTAACGCTCGCGGGAAGAACGCGATGACCTAAGAGGTGACAGCCGCGGAGGGAATACGGACGCCGTTCACGGCGCTGTGCATCTTCCCGGCCCCCGCCCGCGCCGTCGGCCCATCCCCAAGCCGGCGGTCGGCTCCTGTCCGTGTTGGACGGGGCCGGAAGCCGTTTTCCAACGTTCCGAGAGGTTGTTCGTGTCGGCCAGCACATCCCGTACGCTCCCGCCGGAGATCGCCGAGTCCGTCTCTGTCATGGCGCTCATTGAGCGGGGAAAGGCTGAGGGGCAGATCGCCGGCGATGACGTGCGTCGGGCCTTCGAAGCTGACCAGATTCCGGCCACTCAGTGGAAGAACGTACTGCGCAGCCTCAACCAGATCCTCGAGGAAGAGGGTGTGACGCTGATGGTCAGTGCCGCAGAGCCCAAGCGCACCCGAAAGAGCGTCGCAGCGAAGAGTCCCGCCAAGCGCACCGCGACCAAGACGGTCGCGGCCAAGGCGGTGACCACCCGGAAGGCCACCGCCACGCCGGCGGCGCCCGCCGCCGAGCCCGCCGTCGAGGAGGAGGCGCCCGCCAAGAAGGCGGCCGCCAAGAAGACGACCGCCAAGAAGGCGGCCGCGAAGAAGACCGTCGCCAAGAAGACGGCGGCCAAGAAGACCAGCGCGAAGAAGGACGACGCCGAGATCCTCGAGGAGGAAGTACTCGAGGAGGCGGCCCCCGGCAAGCCCGGTGAGGAGCCCGAGGGCACCACCGAGAACGCCGGCTTCGTACTCTCCGACGAGGACGAGGACGACGCGCCCGCCCAGCAGGTCGCCGCCGCCGGCGCCACCGCCGACCCGGTCAAGGACTACCTCAAGCAGATCGGCAAGGTCCCCCTGCTCAACGCCGAGCAGGAGGTCGAGCTCGCCAAGCGCATCGAGGCCGGCCTGTTCGCCGAGGACAAGCTGGCCAACGCCGACAAGCTCGCCCCCAAGCTCAAGCGCGAGCTGGAGATCATCGCCGAGGACGGCCGCCGCGCCAAGAACCACCTGCTGGAGGCCAACCTCCGTCTGGTGGTCTCCCTGGCCAAGCGTTACACCGGCCGCGGCATGCTCTTCCTGGACCTCATCCAGGAGGGCAACCTCGGTCTGATCCGCGCGGTCGAGAAGTTCGACTACACCAAGGGCTACAAGTTCTCCACGTACGCCACCTGGTGGATCCGTCAGGCGATCACCCGCGCCATGGCCGACCAGGCCCGCACCATCCGTATCCCGGTGCACATGGTCGAGGTCATCAACAAGCTCGCGCGCGTGCAGCGCCAGATGCTCCAGGACCTGGGCCGCGAGCCCACCCCGGAGGAGCTGGCCAAGGAACTCGACATGACCCCGGAGAAAGTCATCGAGGTCCAGAAGTACGGCCGCGAGCCGATCTCGCTGCACACCCCGCTGGGTGAGGACGGCGACAGCGAGTTCGGTGACCTCATCGAGGACTCCGAGGCGGTCGTCCCGGCCGACGCGGTCAGCTTCACGCTCTTGCAGGAGCAGCTGCACTCCGTCCTGGACACCCTGTCCGAGCGTGAGGCGGGCGTGGTCTCCATGCGCTTCGGCCTCACCGACGGGCAGCCGAAGACCCTCGACGAGATCGGCAAGGTCTACGGCGTCACGCGCGAGCGGATCCGTCAGATCGAGTCCAAGACCATGTCGAAGCTGCGCCACCCGTCCCGCTCGCAGGTGCTGCGCGACTACCTCGACTGAGTCTGGTCGTACGGCGCGCCGGGCCCGGTTCCCCGAGGGGGACCGGGCCTTCGCAGTGCCGCACCGCCGCGGGTGCGGCATCACGCACGGTGGATCACTCTGGGTTCCCCACGGACACCACTGAGTGAGGAGTGCGTATGCGTCGTCGTCTGGCACGAGCTCTGTTTCCGCCCTTGGTCCTGGCAGCCGCGGTACCCGCCCTGACCCTGGGCACCAGTGCCCCTGTGGCCGCCGACAGCGTGGTCATAGGCGGCTTTCCCGTCGAGGTGTCCCAGAGCCCGTGGACGGTCGCCCTGTCCAGTCGTGACCGGTTCGGGGGTACGCGCGCGGGGCAATTCTGCGGGGGAGTGGCTGTCGGCCGCACGACCGTGCTCACCGCGGCCCACTGCCTGGACGAGAACGTCCTGGGCGGGCCGCCGGAGCGGGTGCCGGACCTCAAGGTCATAGCCGGGCGCACGGATCTGCTGGCGAGTCGCGACGGCCAGGAGATCGACGTGCGTCGCACGTGGGTGAATCCGGCCTACGACGGGATCAGCAACGCCGGGGATTTCGCCGTGCTCACTCTCGCCGAACCGCTCCAGAGTGAGTCGATCATCACCATGGCGTCCGCCGGTGATCCGGCCTACACGGCGGGTGAGACCGCGACGGTTTACGGGTGGGGCGACATCTCGGGGGCCGGGGAGTACCCGGACAGCCTGCGGGCGGCACGGGTGCGTGTCCTGCCCGATGCACTGTGCGAGGAGGCGTATCCAGGAGGTGCGGAAGGCACCTACGACGCCACGAGCATGCTCTGCGCCGGTGAGGCCGAGGGAGGCCGGGACGCCTGCCAGGGCGACAGTGGGGGGCCGCTGGTGGCCCAGGGGCGCCTGATCGGACTCGTGTCCTGGGGGATCGGCTGCGGCCGGGCCGGCAACCCCGGCGTGTACATGAGGGTCTCCTACATGATGCGGACGCTCGGCTGGACACAGGGGCCGCCCGAAGGCAAGTGAGGCGTCCGAGCGGGGCCGGGACCGGGTAGGCGGACGAGGACGGGCGGTTGCCTCTGGTGATCAGAGGCAACCGCCCGTCCACCGGCCTGTACCGGGCTGGCTCGTCGTCGGACGCGAGGTGTCAGCGCTCTTCTTCGGCGGCGTTCGCGGGAGCGGACGTGAGCCGCTCCGTCTCGTCCTGTATCTCAGCGGCGATCTTCTTGAGTTCCGGCTCGAACTTGCGCCCGTGGTGGGCGCAGAAGAGCAGCTCTCCGCCGCTGAGCAGGACGACGCGCAGGTACGCCTGGGCGCCGCAGCGGTCGCAGCGATCAGCGGCCGTCAGCGGGCTCGCGGGGGTCAGAACAGTAGTCACGTCGCCTCTTCTCTAGCTCGACGAGCTGTCGTACCAGGGTCAACATCCAACCAGCCCCAAAACGTTCCCGCTCGTGGCTTTTCCTCGAAAGAATCTTTGCGAGGCGGCTGTCTGCTGCCGGTTGGCGGCGAATGTGCCGTATTGCGTGTCTATGTGTCTTACGGGGCTTCGCGTTGTATCGGTGGTCGGTCCTCCCGGCTGGGTTGCCGGTTGTTCATGAGGACGTGCCCGGAGCCTAAATGGTTCATGCCTCGAAGGGAACGTGATGTGTACTTCACTCCATCGAGGGATCGAACACTCATGCGAGTGTGGACTAGTGTGAGTTTTCGACGAGGGTGGCGTTACAACGGCTCTACCAGGCCTCGGTACCCTCTCACCGGTGACTGAAGCCGCGCCCTTACCCACAAGGGCCCCATCCGAAATTCAGCGAGGAGCGAACCGCGTGACCGCCGAGACGTCCGTGCCGTCCACAGCTCTGCTGGCAGGAGCTGACCGGGACGGATCCAACTACACCGCGCGGCACCTGCTCGTCCTCGAGGGGCTCGAGGCCGTGCGCAAGCGCCCGGGCATGTACATCGGGTCGACCGACAGCCGTGGTCTGATGCACTGCGTCTGGGAGATCATCGACAACTCCGTCGACGAGGCCCTGGGCGGGTACTGCGACCACATCGAGGTGATCCTTCAGGACGACGGGTCGGTCGAGGTCCGGGACAACGGCCGGGGCATCCCGATCGACGTCGAGCCCAAGACCGGCCTCTCCGGTGTCGAGGTCGTCATGACCAAGCTGCACGCCGGCGGCAAGTTCGGAGGCGGGTCCTACGCCGCCTCCGGCGGTCTGCACGGCGTCGGCGCCTCCGTGGTGAACGCCCTGTCCGCCCGGCTCGACGTCGAGGTGGACCGCGGCGGGCACACCCACGCGATCAGCTTCCGGCGCGGCGTGCCCGGCGCCTTCGCGGGGAACGGCCCGGACGCCAAGTTCGAGGCCAAGGGCGGCCTGCGCAAGGCCAAGAAGATCCCGAAGACCCGCACCGGCACGCGCGTGCGGTATTGGGCCGACCGCCAGATCTTCCTCAAGGACGCCAAGCTCAACCTGGAGACGCTGCACCAGCGCGCCCGCCAGACGGCCTTCCTGGTGCCCGGCCTGACCATCGTCGTGCGCGACGAGTACGGGCTCGGCGAGGGCGGCAGCAAGGGCGAGGAGTCCTTCCGCTTCGATGGCGGCATCAGCGAGTTCTGCGAGTACCTGGCGAACGACAAGCCGGTCTGCGACGTGCTCCGCTTCTCCGGGCAGGGCACCTTCAAAGAGACCGTCCCCGTCCTGGACGACCACGGCCAGATGACGCCCACCGAGGTCACCCGCGAGCTGGGCGTCGACATCGCGCTGCGGTGGGGGACGGGCTACGACACGACGCTCCGGTCGTTCGTGAACATCATCGCCACCCCCAAGGGCGGCACCCACGTCGCCGGCTTCGAGCAGGCCGTCGCCAAGACGATGAACGAGGTGCTGCGCACCAAGAAGCTGCTGCGCGTCGCCGAGGACGACATCGTCAAGGACGACGCCCTGGAGGGCCTGACCGCGGTCGTCACCGTGCGCCTCGCCGAGCCCCAGTTCGAGGGCCAGACCAAGGAGGTCCTCGGCACCTCGGCGGCCCGCCGCATCGTGAACAACGTGGTCACGAAGGAGCTCAAGGCGTTCCTCACGTCCACGAAGCGGGACGCCGCGCAGCAGGCCCGGGTCGTGATGGAGAAGGCCGTCGCGGCCGCGCGCACGCGCATCGCGGCCCGGCAGCACAAGGACGCGCAGCGCCGCAAGACGGCCCTGGAGTCCTCCTCGCTGCCGGCCAAGCTGGCCGACTGCCGCAGTGACGACGTGGACCGCAGCGAGCTGTTCATCGTCGAGGGAGACTCCGCGCTCGGTACGGCGAAGCTCGCCCGGAACTCCGAGTTCCAGGCGCTGCTGCCGATCCGCGGCAAGATCCTCAACGTTCAGAAGTCGTCCGTGACGGACATGCTGAAGAACGTCGAGTGCGGCGCGATCATCCAGGTCATAGGAGCCGGCTCGGGCCGGACCTTCGACATCGACACCGCCCGCTACGGCAAGATCATCATGATGACCGACGCCGACGTCGACGGTTCGCACATCCGCACCCTGCTGCTGACGCTGTTCCACCGCTACATGCGGCCCATGGTCGAGGCCGGCCGGGTCTTCGCTGCGGTGCCGCCGCTGCACCGCATCGAGATCGTCCAGCCGAAGAAGGGCCAGGACAAGTACGTCTACACGTACTCCGACCGCGAACTGCGCGACAAGCTCATGGAGTTCCAGAGCAAGGGCATCCGCTACAAGGACTCGATCCAGCGCTACAAGGGCCTCGGTGAGATGGACGCCGACCAGCTGGCCGAGACGACGATGGACCCGCGCCACCGCACCCTGCGCCGGATCAACCTCTCCGACCTGGAGGCCGCCGAGCAGGTCTTCGACCTGTTGATGGGCAACGACGTGGCGCCGCGCAAGGAGTTCATCTCCAACTCGGCGGCGACGCTGGACCGCTCGCGGATCGACGCGTAGCCGCTGCGGCGGTTCCAACCGGGTCCCACGGGGTCGGCACGTCGGCCGGGTCGCTCCCCGCGGCGACTCGGTGTGTCTGACATCCGGTTACCGGCCTGAAGGGCCGCAACTCCGCCGAGTCGGCGTGAGGCCGGGGCCCAGGCGATCATGTCTCGGGACACCCTCGCCGTCTGGCCGGGAACCCGCTCGCCGTCTGGCCGCGAGACGCGTCTCTCCACCCCCGGGTGGAGAGACGCCCGGCCGGGATTCAACCCGTGATCCCCCCAGGCTCCGGATCCCGTGGCCTGGCGACTTCCGTAGCGTCATAGGCATCGGCGGCACTCGCCGCCGACACCCTCTCTCCCGTGGCTCAAGGACCGTGCGCAGGCCGTGCGATACGCCTACGGGAAGGGACTTGTGCGGCCACCAGCGGTTTAGTCACCTGATGGGGTGAAATGAGGTGGGAAGAAGAGTCGGGGATCTTCCCGTTCTGTCCATCCTTGGGCATGCAGCAGAGCAAGGGCCTTCCCCGCGGCGGCGGAACGGACCAGGAGAGTCCGGCCGACACCTTCGACGGTCAGGACCAGGTCCCGGCCGAGGAGACCGGTCAGTTCAGGTACGACGATCCCTGGTACGACGCGCTCGCCTCCGGCTGGGGCGAGTCGGCCGAGGAGGGGGAGCATGCCCATGCGCTGGTCCCGCCCGCGCGCGGGGAGAGCGGAACGGGGCCCGCGGCGGCCGACGTGTATCTGGAAGTGCAGCGCAGTGCGGCATTTCAGGAGGTGCGGCGGCGCTACCGGAGGTTCGTGGTGCCGGCGTTCGTGGCCTTCTTCGCCTGGTACGTGGGCTACGTCGTGGCTGCCACGACAGTGCCGGAGTTGATGGCGCGGCCCGTCGCGGGGGCGGTGAACGTGGCGATGGTGGCGGGGCTGGGGCAGTTCCTGTCGACGTTCCTGCTCACCTGGGCGTACGCACGGCACGCGCGGCTGCGCAGGGACCGGGCGGCGCTCCAACTGCGGTGGGACACACAGGAACTGACGCGTGGCGTGGGCGGTGGCCGGCCGTGACGGGGGAACACCAGACACTCGCGCTGCTGCTCTTCAGCGCGTTCATCGCGGTCACGCTGGGGATCACCACCTGGGTCAGCCGCAACAGGCGCGGTTCGGCTGAGGAGTTCTACGCCGGGGGGCGGCTCTTCTCGCCGATGGAGAATGGTTTTGCCATCGCGGGCGACTACATGTCGGCCGCGTCCTTCCTGGGCGTCACCGGACTCATCGCGCTGTTCGGCTACGACGGGCTGCTGTATGTCGTGGGGTTCCTCGTGGCCTGGCTCGTGGTGCTGTTCCTGGTCGCCGAACTGGTCCGCAACTGCGGCCGGTTCACCCTCGCCGACGTCGTGGCGTCACGGATGAGGGAGCGGCCGGTGCGGATCGCGGTGGGATCCGCCTCGGTCACGGTGTCCGTTCTGTACCTGGTGGCACAGATGGTCGGCGCGGGCAGCCTGGTGGCGCTGCTGCTCGGCGGTACGAGCGACGCGGCGCGGTCCTGGACCGTCATCGGCGTGGGGGCGCTCATGGTGATCTACGTGTCGCTGGGCGGGATGCGGGCGACCACATGGATCCAGATCGTCAAGGCCGTCCTGCTGCTCGGGGGCACCGTCGCGCTGACAGTGCTCGTCCTGATGCGGTTCCACGGCGACGTGGACCGGCTGCTGCTCACCGCGGCCGAGCGCAGCGGCCACGGCGAGGCGTTCCTGGCACCGGGGCTGAAGTACGGCGGGGACTGGACCGCCCGCTTCGACTTCGTCAGTCTGGGCCTGGCGCTGGTGCTGGGTACGGCGGGGCTGCCGCACATCCTGTCCCGCTTCTACACCGTGCCCACCGCGCGTGCCGCCCGCCGCTCGGTCGTCTGGGCCGTCGCGCTCATCGGCGGTTTCTACCTCATGACGATCGTGCTCGGGTTCGGTGCGGCCGCCATCCTCGGGCCGGACGCGGTGCGCGGGTCGAACGCGGCCGGAAACACGGCGGTTCCGCTGCTGGCGCTTGACCTGGGAGGTGGTGCGGGATCCACCGGGGGGACGGTGCTGTTCGCGATCGTCGCCGCGATCGCCTTCGCGACGATCCTCGCCGTGGTCGCCGGCATCACGCTCGCGTCCTCGGCGTCCGTGGCCCACGACCTGCACGCCTCCCTGCGGCGCAGGGGCAGGAAACCGCGCAGCGAGGTGGCGGTGGCCCGGATGGCGGCCGTCGGCGTCGGCGTGGTGGCGATCGCGCTCGGTCTGCTGGCGCAGGACCTCAATGTGGCGTTCCTGGTGGGCCTGGCCTTCGCCGTCGCCGCGTCGGCGAACCTGCCGGTGCTGCTGTACTCCCTGTTCTGGCGGGGCTTCACCACACGGGGCGCCGTGTGGGCCGTCTACGGCGGTCTCGTCCCGGCCGTGGTGCTCGTGGTGCTGTCCCCGGTGGTCTCCGGCGGCCCGGACTCGCTCTTCCCTGGCCTCGACTTCCAGTACTTCCCGTTGCAGAACCCGGGCCTGGTCTCGATACCTCTCGGCTTCCTCGCGGGCTGGCTGGGGACGGTCACCTCGGCGGAGGTCGCGGACGAGGCCAAGCACGCGGAGACCGAGGTGCGGTCGCTCACGGGCGCGGGGGCGGCGTAGGGAGGTGCGTTCGGTGAGGACCCCGGCCACCGAGAGCGCCGGGCTGCCGTCCTAACCGCGGGTCGCCCACACGTAACGGTGTTCCGGGCGGCCCGCGTCGCCGTACTTGAGGGTGAGCCGGGCCCGTCCCGTGCGCTCCAGGAGCTTCAGATAGCGCTGGGCGGTCTGCCGGCTCACCCCGGTCCGCTCGGCGATCTCCAGGGCGGACAAAGGCCCCTCCGCATGCATCAGGGACTGGCGGACCAGCTCCGCGGTGGTGGGGGAGTGCCCCTTGGGAAGGTCCGGCTCCGAGGGTGCCGACAGCGCGCCGAAGATGCGGTCCACCTCGGCCTGTTCCGCCTCCCCGCCGCCGTCGAGGGTGCGGCGCAGTTCCGCGTAGGCCTCCAGCTTGCCGCGCAGACCGGCGAAGGCGAACGGTTTGACCAGGTACTGCAGAGCGCCGTGCCGCATCGCCGCCTGGACGGTGGAGACGTCCCGGGCCGCCGTCACCATGATCACGTCGGTCTGGTCGCCGCGTCGCCGCATCTCCTGGACGACCTCGAGCCCTGTGGCATCCGGCAGGTAGTGGTCCAGGAGCACCAGGTCCAGCCGCGGCAGCGTCTCCAGCCGATGCAGCGCTTCCGCGGCGCTGTGGGCCTCACCGGCGACATGGAAGCCCGGCACCTTCTCCACGTAGGCGGCGTTGACCCGCGCGACTCTCACGTCGTCGTCCACGACCAGGACCTCGATCATCACGACTCCCTCTCGGTCTGCGGAGCCGGCGGCACGGTCAGGACGGCCGGTTCCGGGCCGGACTCGGACAGCGCCTCGGGCAGGACGACGGTGAACTCCGCGCCGCCGCCGTGTGCTTCGCCGACGGTCGCGCTGCCACCCTGCCGTTCGGCCAGCCTGCGCACCAGGGAGAGTCCGATGCCCCGCTCGCGGTGAGCCGGCGGCTTCTTCGTAGACCATCCGGTCATGAAGATCAACTCCCGGTGCTCCGGCGGGATCCCCGGCCCGGTGTCCCGCACCCGGAGGATCACCGTGCGCTCCTCGGCGCGCAGCTCGACCTCCACGCGTGCGTGCGGCTCGCCGGCGACGGCGTCGAGGGCGTTGTCCACCAGGTTCCCCACGACCGTGACGAGCCCCTGCGGGTCGACCAGCCGGTCGGGCAGCCGGGTCCGGTCCGACACCCCCAGGGCGACGCCCCGCTCGGCCGCGACGGTCGCCTTGCCGACCAGCAGGGCGGCGAGCAACGGGTCCTCGATCCGCTCGGTGACCTGTTCCGCGGTGGCCCGGTGGTCACCGACCACCTCGCCGACGAACTCGACGGCATCGTCGTACATCTCGAGTTCGAGCAGCCCCAGAAGCGTGTGCATGCGGTTGGCGTGCTCGTGGTCCTGGGCGCGCAGGGCGTCGATCAGACCGCGGGTGGAGTCCAGCTCGCGGCCCAGCTGCTCCAGCTCGGTGCGGTCGCGCAGGGTGGCCACGGCACCGCCGTCGTCGGTGGGCATGCGGTTGGCGACCAGCACCCGCTGGCCGCGCACGGTGAGCAGATCCGTACCGGTGACCCGTCCGGCCAGCACATCGGCCGTACGGCCGGTGCCTAGCGCCTCGTCGGGCGACCGGCCCACCGCCTCCTCGATGCCCAGCAGGCGCTGTGCCTCGTCGTTCACGAGGCGGATGCGGCCGGTGCGGTCCAGGGCGACGACGCCCTCACGGATGCCGTGCAGCATCGCCTCCCGTTCGGACAGGAGCGCCGCGATGTCCGAGAAGGCCAGGTCCCTGGTCTGCCGCTGGACCCGCCGTGAGATGACCCACGCGGCCAGCGCGCCCACGGCCAGGGCACCGCCGGCGTACGCCAGCAATCCCGGGATGGCGTGGATCAGGCGGGCCCGGACACTGTCGTAGGCGATGCCGACCGAGACCGCGCCGATGACGCTGCCGTCACTGGCGCGCAGCGGCACCTTGCCCCGGGCGGAGCGGCCGAGGGTGCCGCTGTCGATCTCCATGACCTGTTTGCCGGCCAGCGCCTGGCCGGGGTCGGTGGAGACGATGCCGCCGATCTGCCGCGGGTCGGTGTGCGACCAGCGCACACCTCGCCAGTCCATCACCACGATGTACTCGGCCTGGGTGGCCTTGCGGATCCGCTCGGCCTCCCGCTGGACCGGGCCGTTCGGCGAGGGCGGGGTGTCCCGCAGGTCCTGGGCGAGGTCGGGCAGTTGCGCGGTCGTCTGCGCGATCGCGAGCGCGCGGCGCATGGCCTGGTCGTCCAGCTGGTTGCTCAGGGGCGCGAGGAACAGCCCGGTGGCCAGCACCGCCACTCCCGCGGCGATCACCACCTGCATCAGCAGCACCTGTGAGAAGACCCTCCTGGGCAGGCCGAGGCGCAGGCGGCGTGCGGGGGGAGTGCGGCTCATACCCACGACCGTACGTGCGGACGGCTATCCGCCCTAGACGGGTGTGGCGTGGATCTCCAGATCAATGTGGGCCGGCAGGCGGGCGTCAAGGCGGTCACCCCGTGACGTCATGCTGGACGCACGGCGTCAATGATTGATCACGGCGTCCATACCGGGCAGCGCCCGGCCCCGCAGCCCTCCCGCTCCCGGTGGGGCCCGGTGGTCAGCCGGCCAGCGCCGTCGCGAGTCGCAGCTCGCGCACCGCCACCACGTCCATCCGGGCGGGCGAGCCGAGGACGGACGCCCCGCAGCTCTCCGGGCGGGGCGGCAGGCCCGCGCTCTGCGCCACGTCGACCAGCCAGCGGCGTCCGTCGGTATGGGCGACGGTCACCTCCCAGCGTGGGGCCACGCCGGCCGTCCGGACGACGCTCAGCGCCTCCGCGGTGAATTCCCCGATCCTGGTGCGTACGGCGAGCTCGGCAGCCTGGCCGGGCCGGTCCCAGGCCGAGCTGCCCCGGCACCCCTCCACGACGATCCGCCCCTCCCGGGCGCCCTGCAAAACCTCCTTGAGGGAGTGGGCCTCGGCCCGGCCGTACGCGTATCCGTACGGCAGCACGAGCGCCGTGGGGGAGAAGCGGTGACCACCCAGATGGGTGACCTCCCAGACGCCCTCTGCGCCTGACGTCGCCAGTTCGGCCGCGAGGGGACGGCCGAGGAGGGCACAGCAGCGGTCACGCTTGCCGTTGGTGCAGACGAGGGCCAGCGGGCCGCTCTCGTGCGGCCGGCCGCCGAGCAGCGTGTCGAAGGTGCGGTGGTCGCCCCGGCCGAGCGCCGCGAAGTCGAGATCGAGCAGCTGCCCGGGGTCGGAGGTCGAGGCGCTGTGCAGCCACACGTTCCCCGGGACCACGTGCGCCACGTACACCCGGCGCGTGGCGGGCATGCGGCGGTCCGCGTGGCGCCCGGGGCGGCGGATGAGCGCGATCCGCACGCCCGTGTCCTTGGCGGCCGACTCCAGGGCACGCCCCAGGGCGGGGTCCAGGTGGCTCGAGGTGAGCGCCTTGGCACCCCACGGACCGGGCTGTTCCAGCAACAGCCAGGTCCTCGCGGTGGCCGCGGTTCCCGAGACGGACTCGTCGAAGTCCCGGGAGACGCTTGAGCACGTACTCACAGAGGTGAGCCTAACCTGACTTGGGTCGTGGCGGCCGCCGGCCCCGGCCTGCTCTACTCCGGCAGTGGCTGAGGAGGCTTCGGACCTGCGTAAAGACCGCTCGGCCGCATCCGCAGCGGGCGTTCGCCGTACTCCTCCAGGGCGTGGGCGATCCAGCCCGCCGTGCGGGCCACGGCGAAGATCGTCTCGCCGGCGGTCGGGGCCATGCCACAGGACGAGGTGAGCACCGCGAGCGCCAGGTCCACGTTGGCGTGCAGAGGGGTGTGGCGGGCGGTGGTCTCCACGATGTCGCGGGCGGCGAGGAGTGCCGGTTCCGCGCGGGGGATCCGTTCCAGAAGGGTGAACAGGGCACGCGCGCGGGGGTCCTCGCCCGGGTACAGCCGGTGTCCGAGGCCGGGGATACGGCGTCCGGCGCGCAGCTCGTCCGCGATCACGGGTGCCGCGTCGCCCTGTTCCAGGACGTCCTGCAGCAGCCGGTGGGCGAGCCCGCTGGCCGCGCCGTGCAGCGGGCCCTCGATCACCCCCAGCCCCGCGGAGACAGCCGCGTAGGCATGGGCGCGAGCCGACGCGGCGACCCGCACCGCGAGGGTGGAGGCGGCCAGGTCGTGGTCGACGAGCAGGGCGAGCGCGGCGTCCAGGGCGCGCAGGGAAGCCTCGTCGGGGTCCTTGCGCATCGAGAGCCTGCTCCACAGGCGATGGGCAACAGGTCCCTCGTCGAGGCGGTGGCGCCCCGCCGGGGGCAGCGCGTCGACGAGCGTGGGGATGAGGGCGCGCGCGGTGCCGAGAACGGCGTCCTCCGACAGATCGAACCGCAGGGGGTCGGCAGTGGCGGCGGCGATCGTCGCCACCCGCAACTGGTCGGTGGGGGAGGCGTGTTCGGGCAGTGCGTCGACGGCGCGGCGGGCGACGGCGACGGAGGCCGGGGGCGCGGTGAACGTGCTGCCCGGGAGCATGCGCCCCGTCCACAGCCACTCGGCGACCTCCTCGTAGGTGTGCCGCGTGGCCAGGTCGACCGCGTCCACACCGCGGAAGAAGTAGCGGTCGCTCTCGATGAGGGTGATGCGGGTGCGTACGGACAGTTCACCGCCGGAACCAGACCCACCCGCGCCCTCCCGCCTGTTGCGCCGGGCGAGGGCCTCGACCTCCGTGGCGTCGAAGGTGCTGCCGCGCCCGCCGCTCACCCGTCGGCTGCTGAGCTGGCCGCGGCTCACGTACGCGTACACGGTCTCCGGCTTCACGCCGAGCAGCTCGGCGGCCTCCTTGGTGCTCAGCCGTCCCTCCGCGCCGAACGGGGCGGGTTCTTCATCGCGCATGGGGGTCACCGTATCCGTCCAGCAAATCATTGACTCGTATATTGATTTAATCAATATTGACAAGCATTGAGTCAAGCATGGACAGTCAAATCAAGTCCAGGGAGGAACTCATGTCCGACAACAGGTCAGCCGCCACTCTTCTCGAAGTGCCTCGGGGCCTCGCCGGAGTCGTGGTCACCGACACCCGCATCGGTGACGTCCGCGGTCTGGAGGGCTTCTACCACTACCGGCAGTACTCAGCCGTCGACCTCGCGCGCACCCGCTGCTTCGAGGACGTCTGGCATCTGCTCGTGCACGGTGAACTGCCGGACGCCGGCCGTGGGGCGGCCTTCGCGGCCGAGACCGCCGCTCTGCGCGGACTGCCCGACGAGGTGCGAGCGGCGCTGCCCGCCATCGCGGCGGCCGGCGGACGTTCCGGGCCACTGGCCGGGATGCGTACGGCCCTGTCGCTGCTGGGCGCGGCGAAGGGGTTCCGCCCGGTGTACGACCTCGACGCCGACCGGCGCCGGCAGGACACCATCGAGGCGTCCGCGGCCGTACCCACGCTGCTCACGGCGCTGCACCGGCTGGGCAGGGGTCTGGAACCGCTGGAGCCGCGCGAGGACCTGTCCTACGCGGCGAACTACCTGTACATGTTGACCGGCTCGGTGCCCGCCGAGCCGCAGGCACGGGCGATCGAGCGATACCTGATCTCAACCATTGATCACGGATTCAATGCGTCGACGTTCACGGCCCGGGTCATCGCCTCGACGGGAGCGGACGTGGCGGCATGCCTGGCCGGGGCGGTGGCCGCGCTGTCGGGCCCTTTGCACGGGGGCGCGCCCAGCAGGGCGCTGGACACCCTCGACGCCATCGGCACACCGGACCGCATCGAGCCCTGGGTACGCCGGCGGGTGCTCGCCGGTGAACGCATCATGGGATTCGGTCACGCGGTCTACCGCACGGAGGACCCGCGGTCACGGATGCTGCGCGAGGTCGCCCAGGGGTTCGGCGGGCCGAGGGTGGACTTCGCCGTCGAGGTCGAGCGTCGCATCGAGGCCGTCCTGGCGGAGCTCAAGCCCGGCAGGGAACTGCACACCAACGTCGAGTACTACGCGGGCGTGGTCATGGAACTCTGCGGCCTGCCCCGCGAGATGTTCACCCCGACCTTTGCCGCCGGGCGGGCGGTGGGCTGGAGCGCGAACATCCTGGAGCAGGCGGAGGACTCGAAGATCATCAGGCCGGCGGCACGGTACGTGGGGCCGACGGCGCCGGTGCCGGTGCCCGCCTGAGACGCCCGTACCCGGGTGACCTCACCGCCGGAACGAACGCACACATCCCTGCGGCGCGTGGCGCGTGCCGCGCTCCTCGGGGTGCGCTGCTGACAGTCGTTCACTTCGGCGTGGATCTCACGGCTCGTATTCTGGGGCGGCATCCCCATCCCCCCTGTGTGCCGGGAACGCGAGCCGGTGCACGCGTCGGCGCGAGAAAGGTCCACGGTGAGCCAGCCGAGCCCGCACCCGCAGCAGATCCCGGTCGTCGTCCTGGCGGGATTCCTCGGTTCGGGGAAGACCACCCTGCTCAACCACCTCCTGCACCGCAGCGGTGGCAGCCGTATCGGTGCCATCGTCAACGACTTCGGGGCGATCGAGATCGACGCGATGGCCGTGGCGGGAGCACTCGGCGACTCGACCGTCTCCCTCGGCAACGGCTGTCTGTGCTGCGCCGTCGACGCGAGCGAACTCGACCAGTACCTGGAGCGGCTCGCGGAGCCCTCCCTCGGCATCGACGTCATCGTCATCGAGGCCAGTGGTCTCGCCGAGCCGCAGGAACTCGTGCGGATGCTGCTGGCCAGCGAGCATCCGGGGGTCGTCTACGGCGGGCTCGTCGAGGTCGTCGACGCCGCCGAGTTCGACGACACCCGGAGCCGGCACCCCGAGATCGACCGGCACCTCGCGCTGGCCGACCTCGTCGTGGTCAACAAGCTCGACCGGGCGGAGGACGGCGAGCGTGTTCTCGGGCTGGTCCGGTCCCTCGTCGACCGTGCCGCCGTCGTCCCGGCCACCTACGGCCGGATCGACCCCGAGTTCCTCTTCGACTGCCGGCCGAGCGAGGAGCGCATCGGCCAGCTGTCCTTCGACGACCTGCACGACCACGGCACCGACGGGAGCGAGGACCGCGCGGGCGGGGACCACACGAGCGAGGACCACACCGGGCATCTGCACACCGCCTACGACAGCCTGTCGTTCGTCTCGCCCGAGCCCCTCGACCCGCGCCGGCTGATGACGTTCCTCGACAGCCGGCCCGAGGGGCTGTACCGGATCAAGGGCTATGTCGACTTCGGGCCGTACGACCTCCGCAACCGCTACGCCGTCCACGCCGTCGGGCGCTTCCTGCGCTTCTACCCCGAGCCCTGGCCGGCCGGCGACGAGCACCTCACCCGGCTCGTCCTCATCGGCTCCGGCATCGACACCACCGCTCTCCGCAAGGAACTGGAGGCGTGCAAGACCGACGCCCCACACGCCGACGAGCACGGCATGTGGGGCGTCCTGCGGTACGTGCGCCATCCCGAGGAGGACGGCGCCGACCCGGCCTGGTCCGACCCGGCCTAGACGGGCCCGGCCACGACCGCCACCGTCTTCGCCAGGGACACCCCCGAGCCGTCGCGGCGCGGGTCGATCTCCGGGAGCTCGGCCGGCGTGCCGTTCTTCTGCGCCGCCAGGGCCGGGGCAGGGCCCGCCCAGGCCAGGGACAAGCAGTCCTCGCCCTTCAGGAACCGCTGGCAGCGGACACCGCCGGTGGCGCGGCCCTTGCGGGGGTACTGGTCGAACGGGGTCAGCTTGGCCGTCGTCTGGACGGAGTCGTCCAGCGTGCCCCGCGAGCCCGCGACGGTGAAGACGACGGCGTCCACGGCCGGGTCCACCGCCGTGAACGAGATGACCTTCGCGCCCTCGGCGAGCTTGACGCCCGCCACACCGCCGGCCGGACGGCCCTGCGGGCGGACCTGGGCCGCCTGGAAGCGCAGCAGCTGTGCGTCGTCGGTGATGAAGACCAGGTCCTCCTCGCCGGTGCGCAGCTCGACCGCGCCGACGATCCGGTCGCCCTCCTTGAGGGTGATCACCTCGAGCTCATCCTTGTTGGCCGGATAGTCCGGCACCACGCGCTTGACGACGCCCTGAGCCGTGCCCAGCGCCAGGCCCGGCGACGATTCGTCGAGCGTGGTCAGGCAGACCACCGTCTCGTCGTCCTCCAGGGAGACGAACTCCGCCAGCGGGGCGCCGCCCGCGAGGTTCGGTGACGGCAGCGACTCCGGAAGCTGGGGCAGGTCGATCACGTTCAGCCGCAGCAGCCTGCCCGCGGAGGTGACCGCGCCCACCTCGCCGCGGGCTGTGGCGGGCACCGCCGAGACGATCACGTCGTGCTTCACGCGCTTGGCGCCGGCGTCCTGCGCGAACGGCTCGCCGTTCGCCGTGCGGGCCAGCAGACCGGTGGAGGACAGCAGCACCCGGCACGGGTCGTCGGCCACCTGCAGCGGTACGGCCGCCACCGGGGCACCGCCCGACTCCAGCAGGACCGTACGCCGGTCGGTGCCGAACTTCTTGGCGACCGTGGCCAGTTCGGAGGAGACCAGCTTGCGCAGCTCCGCGTCCGAGTCGAGGATGCGGGTCAGCTCCTCGATCTCCGCGGTGAGCCGGTCCTTCTCGGCCTCCAGCTCGATGCGGTCGTACTTGGTCAGACGCCGCAGCGGCGTGTCCAGGATGTACTGCGTCTGCACCTCGCTCAGGGAGAACTGCTCCATCAGGCGCTGCTTGGCCTGTGCGGAGTTCTCACTGGAGCGGATCAGGCGGATGACCTCGTCGATGTCGAGCAGGGCCGTCAGCAGGCCCTCGACCAGGTGCAGCCGGTCGCGCTTCTTGCCGCGGCGGAACTCCGAGCGCCGCCGGACGACGGTGAAGCGGTGGTCGAGGTAGACCTCCAAAAGCTCCTTCAGGCCCAGCGTGAGCGGCTGGCCGTCGACCAGGGCCACGTTGTTGATGCCGAAGGACTCCTCCATCGGCGTCAGCTTGTAGAGCTGCTCCAGGACCGCCTCGGGCACGAAGCCGTTCTTGATCTCGATCACCAGGCGCAGGCCGTGCTCGCGGTCCGTGAGGTCCTTGACGTCGGCGATGCCTTGGAGCTTCTTCGAACCGACCAGGTCCTTGATCTTGGCGACGACCTTCTCGGGGCCGACCGTGAACGGCAGCTCCGTGACGACGAGACCCTTGCGGCGGGCCGTCACGGGCTCCACCGACACCGTCGCCCGGATCTTGAAGCTGCCGCGGCCGGACTCGTAGGCGTCCCGGATGCCGGAGAGGCCGACGATGCGGCCGCCCGTCGGCAGGTCGGGGCCCGGGACGTGCTTCATCAGCGCGTCGAGATCGGCGTTGGGGTGCCTGATCAGGTGGCGGGCGGCGGCGATGACCTCGCGCAGGTTGTGCGGCGCCATGTTCGTGGCCATGCCGACCGCGATGCCCGAGGCGCCGTTGACCAGGAGGTTCGGGAAGGCGGCGGGCAGGGCGACCGGCTCCTGCTCCTGGCCGTCGTAGTTGGGGTTGAAGTCGACGGTGTCCTCGTCGATGGACTCCGTCATCAGACTCGTGGCCTCGGCCATCCGGCACTCGGTGTACCGCATGG
This sequence comes from [Streptosporangium] indianense, assembly GCF_021474405.1. Taxonomy (GTDB): domain Bacteria; phylum Actinomycetota; class Actinomycetes; order Streptomycetales; family Streptomycetaceae; genus Streptomyces; species Streptomyces indiaensis. Next base: position 47,722 of record NZ_JAKEIO010000028.1, on the reverse strand, counting down.
CGGCCGGCGGGTCGTCGTTGCCCAGCGAGCCGAAGTTCCCGTGGCCGTCGACCAGCGGGACCCGCATCGAGAAGGGCTGGGCCATGCGCACGAGGGCGTCGTAGATCGACGCGTCGCCGTGCGGATGCAGCTTGCCCATCACCTCGCCGACCACGCGGGCGCACTTGACGTACCCCCGCTCGGGGCGCAGGCCCATCTCGCTCATCTGGTAGACGATGCGGCGGTGCACCGGCTTGAGGCCGTCGCGTGCGTCCGGCAGGGCGCGGGAGTAGATGACCGAGTACGCGTACTCGAGGAAGGAGCCCTGCATCTCGTCGACGACGTCGATGTCGAGGATCCGCTCCTCGTACGAGTCGTCGGGCGGCGGGGTCTTCGTGCTGCGGCGGGCCATCGCTGCCGGCTCCTTCTGTTTCCTGGTCGCTCGCCTACGGGCACTGATGCCGGTGCTGAGAGGCCGATCGTGCTCAACTCCTCGGGCCTCCGCGCGCTCGCCCTCTCCTCACCGGCGCGCCCTTCGGCTCGCTCATGCTGAAGCGTGAACGAGAACTGACGCCGACCATTGTGGACCGCCGCACTGACAACCGGGACCGCGACCCGGTCCGGGGCACATCCCGTACCGCGGGACAAGGTCGCCGCCGGGAACTTCACCAGGGCTCCGCACGCTTGCATACAGTGGCAGGACCGGCAGAAAACCGCGGTCTGAACAACCGCTCAGCGATCGAGGGGACGTACATGCCCATGGGTCACACGGCCACAGCCCAGGCAGGCTCCGGGGGCCTGACAGCGACCGAGCACCGCCTGGCCAACGGCCTGCGCGTGGTGCTCTCCGAGGACCACCTGACCCCGGTCGCGGCGGTGTGCCTCTGGTACGACGTCGGATCACGCCATGAAGTCAAGGGGCGTACCGGCCTGGCTCACCTTTTCGAGCACCTGATGTTCCAGGGCTCCGCCCAGGTCAAGGGCAACGGTCATTTCGAGCTCGTCCAGGGTGCGGGCGGCTCGCTGAACGGCACGACCAGCTTCGAGCGGACCAACTACTTCGAGACCATGCCCGCCCACGAGCTGGAGCTCGCCCTCTGGCTCGAGGCCGACCGCATGGGCTCGCTGCTGACCGCGCTCGACGACGAGTCGATGGAGAACCAGCGCGACGTCGTCAAGAACGAGCGCCGCCAGCGCTACGACAACGTCCCTTACGGCACCGCCTTCGAGAAGCTGACCGCCCTCATGTACCCGGAGGGTCACCCGTACCACCACACGCCGATCGGCTCGATGGCCGACCTGGACGCGGCGACGCTGGAGGACGCGCGCGCCTTCTTCCGCACCTACTACGCGCCGAACAACGCCGTACTCTCCGTGGTCGGCGACATCGACCCGGAGCAGACCCTCGCCTGGGTCGAGAAGTACTTCGGCTCCATCCCCGGCCACGACGGCAAGCCCGCCCCCCGCGACGGCTCGCTGCCGGAGATCATCGGCGAGCAGCTGCGCGAGGTCGTCGAGGAGGAGGTCCCGGCCCGTGCCCTGATGGCCGCCTACCGGCTGCCGCACGACGGCACGCGCGCGTGCGACGCGGTCGACCTGGCCCTCACCGTCCTCGGCGGCGGCGAGTCCTCCCGCCTCTACAACCGGCTCGTGCGCCGCGACCGCACGGCCGTGGCGGCCGGCTTCGGCCTGCTGCGGCTCGCCGGGGCGCCCTCCCTGGGCTGGCTCGACGTGAAGACGTCCGGTGACGTGGAGGTTCCGGTCATCGAAACCGCCATCGACGAGGAGCTCGCCCGGTTCGCCGAGGAGGGCCCCACGGCCGAGGAGATGGAGCGCGCCCAGGCCCAGTTGGAGCGCGAGTGGCTGGACCGGCTCGGCACGGTCGCGGGCCGCGCCGACGAACTGTGCCGGTACGCCGTGCTGTTCGGCGACCCACAGCTGGCCCTGACCGCCGTCCAGCGCGTGCTGGAGATCACGCCGGAGGAGGTCCAGGAGGTGGCCAAGGCCCGCCTGCGGCCCGACAACCGTGCGGTCCTCGTCTACGAGCCGACCGCCCCCGAAACCCCCGCCGACCAGGACGAGAACGAGGAGGCGGCCCGGTGACCGAGCTCGCCACGATGGACTTCCACCCCCGGCCGCAGGCGGGCGACGCCAAGCCGTGGGCCTTCCCCGCCCCCAAGCGCGGCGCGCTCGACAACGGCCTGACGGTGCTGCGCTGCCACCGCCCCGGCCAGCAGGTCGTCGCCGTGGAGGTGCTGCTCGACGCCCCCCTGGACGCCGAGCCCGCAGGTCTCGACGGTGTGGCCACGATCATGGCCCGGGCGTTCTCCGAGGGCACCGACAAGCACTCCGCCGAGGACTTCGCGGCCGAGCTGGAGCGCGCCGGCGCCACCCTCGACGCGCACGCCGACCACCCCGGTGTCCGGCTCAGCCTGGAGGTGCCGGCCTCCCGGCTCGCCAAGGGACTGGGGCTGATCGCCGACGCCCTGAGGGCGCCCGCGTTCGCCGACAGCGAGGTCGAGCGGCTGGTCAACAACCGTCTCGACGAGATCCCGCACGAGCTGGCCAACCCCTCGCGCCGCGCCGCGAAGGAGCTCTCCAAGGAGCTGTTCCCGGCGGACTCCCGCATGTCGCGGCCGCGGCAGGGCACCGAGGAGACCGTCGCCGCGATCGACTCCGCGGCCGTACGCGCCTTCTACGAGAAGCACGTCCGGCCCGCCACCGCCACCGCCGTGGTGGTCGGCGACCTCACCGGCATCGACCTCGACGCCCTGCTCGCGGACACGCTGGGCGCCTGGACGGGCTCCGCGGCGGAGCCGCGTCCCGTGCCGCCGGTGACCGCCGACGACACCGGCCGGGTCGTCATCGTGGACCGCCCCGGCGCCGTCCAGACGCAGCTGCTGATCGGCCGGATCGGTCCGGACCGGCACGACCGCGTGTGGCCCGCGCAGGTGCTCGGCACCTACTGCCTGGGCGGCACCCTCACCTCGCGTCTGGACCGCGTGCTGCGCGAGGAGAAGGGCTACACCTACGGCGTACGGGCGTTCGGCCAGGTCCTCAGGTCCGCCCCGGACGGCACCGGTGCCGCGATGCTCGCCATCAGCGGTTCCGTGGACACCCCCAACACCGGCCCCGCCCTGGAGGACCTCTGGACGGTGCTGCGCACCCTGGCCGCTGAGGGCCTGACCGACGCCGAGCGGGACGTCGCCGTGCAGAACCTGGTCGGCGTGGCGCCGCTGAAGTACGAAACGGCGGCCGCCGTCGCGAGCACGCTGGCCGACCAGGTCGAGCAGCACCTGCCCGACGACTACCAGGCCACGCTGTACCGGCAGCTCGCGGCGACCGGCACCGTGGAGGCCACCGCGGCGGCCGTCAGCGCCTTCCCGGTGGACCGTCTGGTGACCGTCCTCGTCGGTGACGCGGCGCAGATCAAGGCGCCTGTGGAGGCCCTCGGCATCGGCGAAGTCACCGTCGTCTCGGCGGAGTAGCGGCAGGCGCGCGCAGGGGCCCTGGTTGCCTTCGAAGGCACCAGGGCCCCCTTATGCCCGAATTGGGATGGGAGTTGCCTGTCTGCCCTGTGGGATGCGCTACAAAAGCCGGGATTCGTTTGGGAATTGAAAGCGGCGCCGCTTAGCGTCATCCGGGCTGTTCGTCAGGCAGTGCGCCGCACCCGCGGCACCGGACAGTCATCGCCGAGTCCCCGTACGGCGCGAGCCAGGGGAGCCGGGGACCCACCGCAGTCCCTGGGGTGAATCGGACGCCCGCGCGTGCCGCGAGGGAGTCCGTAGGAGACCTTCCTGCTCCGAACCCGTCAGCTAACCCGGTAGGCGAGAGGGAAGGAAAGGACCAGCCACCACATGGCGTTCACTCGCGCCACCGGGAAGCACCGTCGTCCCAGCAGGATCCAGCGCGGCACCGCCCGCGCGGCAGGTGTGGCGGCCCTCGCCACCACCGGCGTGATCGGCACCGTGGCGGCCCCCGCGGCCTTCGCCGCCGAGCCCAGCACGGAGCAGACGGGTCTCACCCCGGTCGTCACCATGGGCGACACCGTGGCCCAGCAGATCGACGCCCAGGCCGTCGCGCAGCAGCAGGCCGCCGACGAGGCCGCCGCCAAGCAGAAGGCCGAGGAGGCCGCCCGCAAGCGGGCCGCCGAGGTGGCCGAGAAGGCCAAGGAGGCGGCCGAGAAGGCCCGCGCGGCCAAGGAGCGCGCCGCCCGCGAGGCCGAGCGCAAGCGCCTCAACGCCTTCGTGGCCCCGATCTCCGGCTCGTACGTGTCCACCGCCTACCAGGCCAGCAGTGGTCTGTGGTCCTCCGGCAGCCACACCGGCGTGGACTTCCACGCCGCCAGCGGCACCTCCGTCCACGCGGTCGGCATGGGCGAGGTCGTCGAGGCCGGCTGGGGCGGCTCCTACGGCAACAACATCGTGATCAAGATGAACGACGGCACGTACACCCAGTACGGCCACCTGTCGTCCATCGCTGTCTCGGTCGGCCAGAAGGTCACCCCCGGTCAGCAGATCGGCCTGTCCGGCGCGACCGGCAACGTCACCGGCCCGCACCTGCACTTCGAGGCCCGTACGAGCCCCGAGTACGGCTCCGACATCGACCCGGTCGCCTACCTCCGCTCGCACGGCGTCAGCCTCTGACCGGAACCTCTCCGCCGTTCCCGAAAGCCCCGGCTCCCCGAGCCGGGGCTTTCGGCGTTTGCGGGCCACCGGACTACGGCCTCCCGGATGGCCTCCCGGGCGGCCCTTGGATGTCCGCTGTCCAAAAAATATCCATGGATTCCCGCTTGCCGTCGGAAATTCCGGCTCATTGCAATAGAGTCACGGAACACACGCCGCTCGTCGGCGTTTCACGGGGATTAAGCGGAGGTCGGTCATGCGTATTCCCGCGCACTCGGTGTGCACCGCCATCCGCGACGACATCGTCGCGGGTGTCCACGCGCGCGGCAGCCGGCTCACCGAGGAACTCCTCGCCCGCCGCTACGGCGTCTCGCGGGTGCCCGTCCGGGAGGCGCTGCGCACGCTGGAGGCCGAGGGCTTCGTGGTGACCCGTCGGCACGCGGGCGCGTGCGTGGCCGAGCCCACCGAGCAGGAGGCCGCCGACCTGCTGGAGATGCGGATGCTCCTGGAGCCGCTCGGTGCGGCCCGAGCCGCCCAGCGCCGCACCGAGGCGCATCTGAAGGTCCTTCGCGGCCTGGTCCGGCTGGGCCAGGACCGGGCCCGTCGCGGCACCAGCGACGACCTGCGCTCCCTGGGCGTGTGGTTCCACGAGACGCTCGCCCAGGCCTCCGGCAGCCCCGCCCTGACCTCGATGCTCACCCAGCTCCGCCACAAGATCACGTGGATGTACGCCGTGGAGGCGCCGCTCAGCCCGGTGGAGTCCTGGGCGGAGCACGGCGCGATCGTGGACGCGGTCGCGCGCGGGGACGGCGAGCGCGCGCGGGCGGTCACAGCGCTGCACACCGAGCGCGCTACCGGGGCGCATCGCCTGCGCATCGGCTCCACCGGGGAGCGCGCCGACCGTGTGAGGAACTCGCAACATGCCGTAAACACGGCGAGCCCGCGGCATTAACACGGTGGCCGTATACAAAGAGACGGCAATTCCTGGAGTTCCTCGACGAGCGTTCCGGTGAATTAATTCCGGCTGCCCGGGTGCGGAAAACACTTCTCCCTGGCGGCCCGGCAATGGCGAAGGACTCGCCCGGTGAATTCGGACGAGCCCTTCACTGTGCGCCGGATCGGGCGCCGGGAAATCAGACGGTCTCGGGCAGTTCCTCGAGACCCTCGGCGACCAGCTTCGCCAGCCGGTCGAGGGCGGCGTCCGCGCCCTCGGCGTCGGAGGCGAGGACGATCTCCTCGCCTCCCTGCGCGCCGAGACCCAGGACGGCCAGCATCGAGGCCGCGTTGACGGGGTTGCCGTCAGCCTTGGCGATCGTCACCGGGACGCCTGCGGCCGTGGCGGCTCGGACGAAGATGGAGGCGGGGCGGGCGTGGAGGCCCTCGGCCCAGCCGACGTTGACGCGGCGCTCAGCCATGTGTTGCTGCCCTTCGGTTTTCAGGGTTGTCTAGACCAGTTTCCCATATCGTGAAGCCCACCCGGAGCGGTCCTGTCGTTCCACTCCGGAGGTGCCGTCGGATCGCGGCCTCGACCCGACTGACGCCCTCCACAGACTGCCTCGCGCCGTTGTCAGGCGCTAGCCGTACTCTGGGGCCCATGCAGACCTCGCCGGACCGGCACGAGTATCCCGCCCACTGGGAAGCCGACGTGGTGCTGCGCGACGGAGGCACCGCGCGCATCCGGCCCATCACCGTTGATGACGCCGATCGCCTGGTCAGCTTCTATGAGCAGGTCTCCGACGAGTCGAAGTACTACCGCTTCTTCGCGCCGTACCCTCGCCTGTCCGCCAAGGACGTCCACCGCTTCACGCACCACGACTTTGTGGACCGGGTGGGACTCGCGGCCACGGTCGGCGGCGAGTTCATCGCCACCGTACGCTACGACCGGATCGGCGCAGACGGAACGCCCGCGTCCGCACCCGCCGACGAGGCCGAGGTCGCCTTCCTCGTGCAGGACGCCCACCAGGGGCGCGGGGTCGCCTCCGCCCTGCTCGAACACATCGGAGCCGTCGCCCGCGAGCGCGGCATCCGCCGCTTCGCCGCCGAGGTGCTGCCCGCCAACACCAAGATGATCAAGGTGTTCACGGACGCCGGCTACACGCAGAAGCGCAGCTTCGAGGACGGCGTCGTCCGTCTGGAGTTCGACCTCGAACCCACCGACCGATCCCTCGCCGTGCAGTACGCGCGCGAACACCGCGCCGAGGCACGCTCCGTGCAGCGGCTGCTGGCCCCCGGCTCGGTCGCCGTCATCGGCGTCGGCCGCGCACCGGGCGGCGTGGGCCGCAGCGTTCTCGGGAACATCCGGGACGCCGGGTACACGGGCCGCCTGTACGCGGTGAACAAGGCCCTTCCCGAGGGGCACAAGGAGCTCGACGGCGTGCCCGCCCACCGTTCGGTGCGGGACATCGACGGCCCGGTCGACCTCGCGGTCGTCGCCGTCCCCGCCGAGCACGTCCCCGAGGTCGTCACCGAGTGCGGCGAACACGGCGTGCAGGGGCTGGTCGTGGTGTCCGCCGGGTACGCCGAGAGCGGCCCCGAGGGGCGCGAACGCCAGCGCGCCCTGGTGCGGCACGCGCGTACGTACGGCATGCGGATCATCGGCCCGAACGCCTTCGGCATCATCAACACCTCCCCGGACGTACGCCTCAACGCCTCCCTCGCCCCCGAGGTACCGCGCCCGGGCCGGATCGGTCTGTTCGCCCAGTCCGGCGCCATCGGCATCGCCCTGCTGTCCCGGCTGCACCGGCGCGGCGGCGGTGTCACGGGCGTCACCGGCGTCTCCACCTTCGTCTCCTCCGGCAACCGCGCCGACGTCTCCGGCAACGATGTCCTGCAGTACTGGTACGAGGACCCCGACACCGACGTCGTCCTCATGTACCTGGAGTCCATCGGCAACCCCCGCAAGTTCACCCGTCTCGCCCGCCGGACGGCCGCCGCCAAGCCCCTGGTCGTCGTCCAGGGCGCGCGGCACGGCGCCGCTCCCCAGGGGCACGCCGTACGGGCCACCCGGCTCCCGCACGCGACCGTGTCGGCGCTGCTGCGGCAGGCCGGTGTCATCCGCGTCGACACCATCACCGAGCTGGTCGACGCGGGCCTGCTCCTCGCCCGCCAGCCCCTGCCCGCCGGGCCCAGGGTGGCGATCCTCGGCAACTCCGAGTCACTCGGCCTGCTGACGTACGACGCGTGCCTGGCCGAGGGCCTCAGGCCGCACCCTCCGCAGGACCTGACCACGGCGGCCTCCGCGGCCGACTTCCACACGGCCCTGTCCCACGCGCTGGCCGACGACCGGTGCGACGCCGTCGTCGTCACCGCCATACCGGCGGTGGGGGAGGGCGCGGTCGGCGACGCGGACCTGCACGCCGTAGTGGCCGAGGAGGTCGCAGGTCTCGTCCGTGCCGAGGGTGAGTCCCTGCCCGCGCGCGAGCAGGCCTTCGATCAGGGCGGCGTCCGCCTCGATCTCGCGGACGAGGACCAACTGCGCCGCGCGTACACCGAGTTGACCGAGCTGTTCGGTGCGCCCGAGGAGCTGCGGCCGGTGGTGCAGCGGATGGCACCGCGCGGCGTGGACGTCGTCGTCCGGGCCGTCATCGACCCCGCGGCCGGAGCGGTGCTCTCCTTCGGGCTGGCCGGAGCCGCCTCGCAACTGCTCGGTGACACGGCCCACCGGCTGATCCCCGTCACCGACCGGGAGGCCACCTCGCTGGTGCGCTCGATCCGCACCGCCCCGCTGCTGTTCGGCTGGCGCGGCTCCGCACCGGCCGACACACGGGCCCTGGAGGAGCTGCTGCTGCGGGTGTCCCGGCTGGTCGACGACCACCCCGAGGTCGTCGCGGTCACCCTGGAGCCCGTCGTCGTCGCCTCGCACGGCCTGAGCGTCCTCGGCGCCTCGGTCCGCCTCGCACCCCCTCCCGCCCGCGACGACCTCGGCCCCCGGACGCTCCCCGCGTACTGACGGCAGGCGAGCTGTCCCTCGCAGTCAGTGGTCCCCCGTAGGATGGGCGTCATGGCCAAGACCAGTACGACGACCCAGGGGCTGCGGGCGGCGATCGAGCGCAGCGGCTACTACCCGGCCCTCGTGGCCGAGGCGGTGGAGGCCGCCGTGGGCGGCGAGCCCATGCGGTCGTACCTGGTCCACCAGGAGACGACGTTCGACCAGAACGAGGTGCGGCGGCATGTGACCGTGCTCGTCCTCACCGACACCCGCTTCATCGTCAGCCACACCGACGAACAGGCCGCCGACAGCACCTCCCCGACGCCGTACGCCACCACGTCGACGGAGTCCGTGAAGATCGGCCGCATCTCGTCGGTCGTGGTCAGCCGCGTGGTCGCCAACCCCGAGTCGTACAAGCCGGGGACGCTGCCCCGCGAAGTCGTCCTGACCATCGGCTGGGGTGCCGTCTCCCGCATCGACCTGGAGCCTGCCGCCTGCGGCGACCCCAACTGCGAGGCGGACCACGGCTACACCGGCAACTCCACGGCGGACGACCTCAGCCTGCGCGTCAGCGAGGCCGGGGACGGACCCGAGACGGTGCGCGAGGCGCTCGCCTTCGCGCAGGCCCTTTCCGAGGCGACCGCGGACACGACCCGCTGATGACACAGCTCCATACGGCGTGGGACCAGCACCCCGAACCGCTCACCGTCGCCTCCGCACCGGCCCCCGAGTACGGCAGCGGATCACTCGCCGATCTCCTGCCCACCCTGGCCGCCGGCCTGGGCGTACCGGACATGAGCGCTGCGATCACCGAGCTGACCCCCGCCGACCGGAACTGCGTGTTCCTGATCGACGGCCTCGGCTGGGAGCAGCTCCGGGCGCACCCGGAGGACGCCCCCTTCATGACGTCCCTGCTCGCCACCTCCCGCGGGGGCACCGGACGACCGCTCACGGCCGGCTACCCGGCGACCACGGCGACCTCCCTCGCCTCCGTCGGCACCGGTCTGCCCCCGGGCGCGCACGGCCTGCCGGGTTACACCGTCCGCAACCCGGACACCGGCGAGCTGATGAACCAGCTGCGCTGGCAGCCGTGGACCCCGCCCGGCCCCTGGCAGCCGTACCCCACGGTCTTCCAGCTGGCGCACGCGGCCGGGGTGCACGCCGCGCAGGTGTCGTCCCCGACCTTCGAGAACACCCCGCTGACCAAGGTCGCGCTCAGTGGAGGAACGTTCCTCGGGCGGCTGTCCGGCGAGGACCGCGTGGACCTGGCGGCCGAGCAACTGGCCGCGGGCGACCGGTCCCTGGTGTACACCTACTTCGCCGAGGTCGACGGCGCCGGCCACCGCTTCGGCGTCGACTCCGACACCTGGCGCGGCCAGCTCATGTACGCCGACCGCCTCGTCCAGCGCCTGGCCGAGCAACTGCCGCCGCGCAGCGCGCTCTACATCACCGCCGACCACGGCATGATCGACGTGCCCTTCGACGAGCAGCACCGCATCGACTTCGACGAGGACTGGGAGCTGAGCGCTGGTGTCGCCCTGCTCGGCGGCGAGGGCCGCGCCCGCCACGTCTACGCGGTGCCCGGCGCGGCGAACGACGTCCTGACCTGCTGGCGCGAGGTGCTCGGCGAGCAGTTCTGGGTGGCTTCCCGCGATGAGGCCATCGCCGCGGGCTGGTTCGGCCCGCACATCGACGAACGGGTCTACGGCAGGATCGGCGACGTGGTCGCGGCAGCGCGGGACGACGTCCTGCTCATCGCCTCGGAGCGGGAGCCGAAGGAGTCGGCGATGGTCGGCAACCACGGTTCGATGACCCCCGCCGAGCAGCTGGTCCCCCTGCTCGAAGTACGCTCCTGACCCGAAGTACGCTCCCGACACGGCCCCGTCCCGGCCTCTCACGCCGAAAGGTACTCAACTCCACATGCCCGAGCTGGTGTTCTTCAGCGGAACGATGGACTGCGGGAAGTCGACGCTGGCTCTCCAGATCGAGCACAACCGCTCGGCGCGCGGCCTGCAGGGCATGATCTACTCCCGCGACGACCGCGCCGGCGAGGGCAAGCTCTCCTCCCGCCTCGGCCTGGTGACCGACGCGGTCGAGGTCGGGGACGGACAGGACCTCTACGGTCACCTCGTCGACCACCTCTCGCAGGGCGGCCGCGCGGACTACGTGATCGCCGACGAGGCGCAGTTCCTCGCACCGGAGCAGATCGACCAACTCGCGCGTGTGGTGGACGACCTGGGCCTCGACGTCTACGCCTTCGGCATCACGACCGACTTCCGCTCCAAGCTGTTCCCCGGCTCGCAGCGGCTGGTGGAGCTGGCCGACCGGGTGGAGGTCCTCCAGGTCGAGGCCCTGTGCTGGTGCGGAGCCCGCGCCACTCACAACGCCCGCACGATAGGCGGGGTGATGGTCGTGGAGGGCGCCCAGGTGGTCGTCGGCGACGTCACCCACTCCGCCGACGAGGTCGGCTACGAGGTGCTGTGCAGGCGCCACCACCGCCGCCGGATGACCGCGGCGACGTCCCGCGCGGCCGCCCTGTCCCCGGACGTGCTGCCGGTGACGTCCGCCTGACCCGCGGCCGGCTCGCCGTACGTCAGCTCGGCCGTTGCAGCAGCGCGAACCGCGCCCCCTCCGGGTCGGCCACGTTCGCCACCCGACCGTGGGCCGTGTCGTGCACCGGCTCCAGGACCTGCCCGCCGAGACGGACGAGGTGCTGCGAGGCGTCGTCCACATCGGCCACCTGGAAGTATGTGACCCAGTGCGGTCCCCGGTCGCGGGGCAGGGCGTGTCCCAGGCCGCGGATGCCGGCGACGGGCTCGCCGTCGAGGTGCAGGGACACGTAGTCGACGTCGGCGGAGACCACCGGCTCCTCCTCGTAGCCGAACACCGTGCGGTAGAACTTGGCGACACCGGCCGACTCGAAGGACAGCAGTTCGTTCCAGGCGGGGGTGCCGGGGACCCCCGCGACGGTGGTGCCGAGGTGCGCGGCGGCCTGCCAGATGCCGAAGACCGCGCCCGAGGGGTCGGAACAGATGGCCAGGCGGCCGGCGTCGGCCGCGTCGAGCGGGCCCACTCCGATCGTGCCGCCGCAGCTGCGCACCGTGTCGGCCGTCAGATCGACGTCCTCCGAGGCGAAGTAGGGCGTCCACGCGATGGGCAGGTGGCGGTCCGGGGGCAGCCGTCCGATGCCGGCCACCTCGCGCTCGTCCAGCAGAGCGCGCACATACGGGCCGAGCTGCTGGGGGCCCGGCCGGAACTCCCAGCCGAACAGCGCTCCGTAGAACTCCTCGGTCGCATCCGGGCCGTGCACCATCAGACTCACCCAGCAGGGCGCGCCGGGCGTGTGCCGAGCGGGTGTGTCGCGGTTCGGCCCGGCGGACCCCCGTGCGTCGGTCATCGTCACTCTCTTCTCGGCCTCGCGGTGGCCGTGCTCTCCGCAGCCTGACGGGGCGGCCCTGTGGGGCGTTCCCATGTCCGGGAGAATGCCCGATCTGCGGGCACCTGTCCCTCGTGGCGCGCTTATCGACAGGTGTCGTTCAGCTGTACAGCATGTGCTTGTTCCCGTACGCCGAGTGATCGCTGCGCTCCGGCCGAGCAGAGTAACCGGACGAGGGCGGCTCGGCCACCCCCGTGCGCGAGGATGGGGACCATGAACGCCATCATCAGCGCATCCGATCTCGCGAAGGAACTGGCGGACGCCCGGCCCCCGGTCCTGCTCGACGTCCGCTGGCAGCTCACCGCGGCGAAGGCGGCCGGCGAGCCGCCGTTCGACGGCCGCGCCGCGTACGAGGCGGGACACCTGCCCGGGGCCGTATACGTCGACCTGGACCGGGAGTTGGCCTCCGCGCCGGGCGAAGCCGGCCGGCACCCCCTGCCGGACCTCGCGCACTTCGGTGCCGCGATGCGCCGGGCCGGCGTCTCGGTCGGAACGCCGGTGGTCGTCTACGACGGCGGCCAGGGGTGGGCGGCGGCCCGGGCATGGTGGCTGCTGCGCTGGACGGGTCACCCGGAGGTGCGAGTCCTCGACGGCGGGTTGCCGTCCTGGGAGGGGCCGTTGGAGCAGTCCGTGCCGACGGTGGAGGAGGGCGACTTCGTGCCCGAGCCGGGGGCGACGGGCCTGCTGGACGCGGATGCCGCCGCTGCGCTGGCCCGCTCCGGGGTGCTGCTGGACGCGCGGGCGGGGGAGCGGTACCGGGGTGAGGTGGAGCCGATCGACCCCGTGGCCGGGCACATTCCGGGCGCGGTGTCGGCGCCCACCACGGAGAATGTCGGCGCCGACGGGCGCTTCCTTTCCGCCGGGGAACTGCGGGAGCGGTTCAAGGGCCTCGGCGTGACCGAGGGGTCGCGGGTCGGCGTGTACTGCGGTTCGGGGGTCTCCGCCGCGCACCAGGTCCTGGCCCTGGCGGCCGCCGGCATTCCGGCCGAGCTGTACGTGGGGTCGTGGTCGGAGTGGTCCTCGGACCCTGACCGGCCGGTTGCCGTCGGTCCGGACCCGCAGTGACCTGACACGACGAGGGGCCGCGCCCGGACGGCGCGGCCCCGTCGTTCATCGGCCGACTCGGCTACTCCTGCTTCTTGCGCCGGGTCCCGAACACGATCTCGTCCCAGCTCGGGACGGCCGCCCTGCGCCCGGGGCGCACGCCGTCCGCCTCGGCCTGGCGGTCGGTGGCACCGATCAGCCGGTCGCGGTGGCTCCCCACGCTGCGCGGCATGAGGACGTCGGCGTAGGCGGAACCGGCCGAGGCGGCGGGAGCCGGGGGCTCCTCCTCCTCGATCTCGGCGACGACGGGCTCCTCCTCGGGCTCCGCCGGGGGGAGTTCGGGAACCACCAGGTCACCGCGGAAGCTCGGCACCGCCTCCAGCAGGCTGGTCAGCGAGTCGCGCTCGCCCGTGGTCTCCTCGATGGGCTCGGATGCCTGCGCGGGCAGGCTGGGCCGCTCGGGACGGTCCAGCGGTCTGTCGCGCGGCAGCCGGGCGATCCTGGGCACGAACGGGAAGCTCGGCTCGGGCGCGGACAGGTCGTCGGACTCACCGATCAGGGAGCGCGCCTCGTCGTCGACGGCCTGGACGAGCCGCCGGGGCGGGTCGTACGTCCAGCCGGCCGAGTGCGGTTCGCCGGCGACGCGGTAGACGAGCAGGACTTCCCACGTGCCGTCGTCCCGGCGCCACGAGTCCCACTGCACGGAGTCCTTGTCGGCGCCCCGCAGCAACAGGCGCTCCTGCACGGCCTCACCCAGGGGCGGGCCGGAGTTCTCGCCGGGGCGGCGGACGGGCGTCTTACGGGCCCGCTCGGCCATGAAGGCACGCTCGGCGAGCACGGGGCCCTCGAAGCGGCGCACCCGGTCGACGGGGATGCCGGCCATCTGCGCGACCTCTTCCGCGGTCGCGCCGGCACGTATACGCGCCTGGATGTCGCGGGGGCGGAGGTGGCTTTCGATCTCGATCTCGATCTGACCGAGACGGGGACGGTCGCCGCGCACGGCGGCGCGCAGGCGTTCGTCGATCGGAAGCGTGTACTCCGTAGAGTCGGCAGCCTTCAGCACCAGCCGTGTGCCGTCATTCGAGACGGCCACGACACGCAGTTCGGGCATGGGGACCTCCCGGGTGGTGCCTGCCGACGTCACGTGCGTCGCTGCTTCCGCTAGTCGAGTGTGGCCTGCCCGGGTGCAGCCTGCCACAACCTTGCCGAGTTGCCCGGCGTGTCGGGCGCGGGCCCTGGATCGCCGTTATGGCACGGTTACCTATTCGCAACGCTAAGTGACGAACTCTGTCACCCCGTGCAACTAGCCCCCCTCCCGGCGGTCCTTAAAGGCCCTGTACACCCTGACGGGAGACCGGACCCAGGGCTCGCAACAGTACTCCATTCGGGCCACGTGCGTGGATTGGCACGCCGCCCAACTTCTCGCAAGAGGTGGGTCTTGGACTCCCTTGCCCCCTTCACTCGATCTTGAACGTGGGGAACTTCACGTAATCACCAGAATCGGAACTAAGGGTTTCGGGCGCACGCCCCCTTCTTGTGTGATTGAACGCCAACTCGGCCGACTCCGGCGTCGAGGAGACCCCCACGGCCTGTCCCTCCGGCGCGCCGCAAGGCGGGACCGCATCGCCCTCATCCCGGGAGGGCGGCGGGACGGGTCCCGGCCAGGCCGCCTCCCCGAGTGGCAGGGGGGCGCGGAGGCCGGGAGCGCCACCTCCGGTGCGCCCTTTACGCCCCCAGAACCCGCCGCAAGTAGTCGTTCTGGAACCGCCGATCAGGGTCCAGGCGATCCCGCAGCGCCGTGAACTCGTCGAAGCGCGGATACACCCGGGAGAAGTACTCGGCGTCCCGGGTGTGGATCTTGCCCCAGTGCGGGCGGCCTTCGTGGGCGGTGAAGATGCGCTCGGCGGACGTGAAGTACCGCTGGTAGGGCGTCCCCCGGAACATGTGGACGGCGATGTACGCGCTGTCCCGTCCGGAAGCGGTGGACAGGGTGATGTCGTCGGCGGGGGCGGTGCGCACCTCGACCGGGAAACTGACCCTGAGCCCGGAGCGGTCGACCATCGCCTTCAGCTCGCGCAGCGTCTCGACGACGGCCGCGCGCGGAACGGCGTACTCCATCTCCACGAAGCGCACGCGGCGCGGAGACGTGAACACCTTGTAGGGGATGTCCGTGTACGTCCGTGCGGACAGGGCCTTGCTGGAGATCTGGGCGATCGCGGGGATCGTGGCGGGCGCCGCGCGGCCGACCCAGTTGGCCACCTGGAACGCCCCGTTGGAGAGGAGCTCGTCCTCGATCCAGCTCTTGAGCTGCGGCACGGGCTTCTCCGGGCCCGCGCTGCGGTTGTTGCGCTTGGTATTGGTGCTGTCGGTGTGCGGGAACCAGTAGAACTCGAAGTGCTCGTTCTCGGCCCAGAGTTCCTCGTAGTCCGCGAGGACCCGGTCCAACGGCATCGGCTCCTCGCGGGCCGTGAGCAGGAAGACCGGCTCGACGGCGAAGGTGATCGCGGTGACGAGCCCCAGGGCGCCGAGGCCGATGCGGGCGGCGGCGAAGACCTCCGGGTTCTCCTTCTCGGAGCAGGTGAGAACCGAACCGTCGGCGGTGACCAGCTCCAGGCCCTTGATCTGGGCGGCGATCGAGCCGGAGTCCCGGCCGGTGCCGTGGGTGCCGGTGCTGGTGGCTCCGGAGACCGTCTGCTCCATGATGTCGCCCATGTTCGTGAGCGACAGACCCTCACGCGCCAGGGCCACGTTGAGTCTCTTGAGCGGGGTGCCGGCCTCCACCGTGACCGTCATGTTCTCGCGGTCAATGCTGCGGATGCCGGTCAACAGTTGAGGACGGATCAACACACCGTCCGTCGCGGCTATGGAGGTGAAGGAGTGCCCGGCGCCGACCGCCTTCACCTTCAGACCGTCCTCGGCGGCCCGCCGCACGGCGGCGGCCAGCTCGTCGACGGAGGCAGGGGTGACCTCCCGCGCGGGACGTGCCGAGACGTTGCCGCCCCAGTTACGCCACGTGCCGTTCTTTCCGTTCGCTGTGCTGCTCAACGGAGCCTCCCCGACCCGGTGCCGGTCGCTTGAGCCGGCGGAACCCGAGGAAACCCACCGCGACCGCGACGGCCCCGGCCACCGCCGGAACCCCGTACCCCGCACGCGCCCCGGCCGCGTCGATCACCCAGCCGGCCGCGGCGGAGCCCAGGGCGACTCCCACCGCGAGCCCGGTGCTCACCCAGGTCATGCCCTCGGTGAGCTGCGCGCGTGGTACGTGCTCTTCGATGAGGGACATGGTCGTGATCATCGTCGGCGCGATGGACAGACCCGCAACGAACAGCGCCACGGCCAGAAACGGCAAGTTTCCGACCAGTAGGAGGGGGATCATACTCACGGCCATGGCGCATACGCCCAGCAGCCACCGTCGTTCCGGCGCCCCGGCGAAGTGCAGGAGCCCGAAGATCATGCCCGCCACGCAGGACCCCGCCGCGTACAGCGCGAGGACGACGCTCGCCGCCGCCTTGTGCCCCTCCTCCTCGGCGAAGGCCACGGTGACCACGTCGACGGCCCCGAAGATCGTCCCCGTGGCGACGAAGGTGGCCACCAGGACCTGGAGCCCCGGTGCCCGCATCGCGCTGCCGCCGCCGCCCTTCCGCTGCCGGGGGTGCGGTTCGGGTTCGGTGGCGCGCTGCGCGGTCAGCCAGAAGACGCCGGCGGCCAGGAAGCACGCGGCGAGCAACGGGCCGGCCTCCGGGAACCAGGCGGTGGACAGGCCGATGGAGACGATCGGCCCGAAGACGAAGCACACCTCGTCCACCACCGACTCGAACGAGTACGCGGTGTGCAGTTGCGGCGTGCCCCGGTACAGCGCCGCCCAGCGGGCCCGGATCATCGCGCCGACGCTCGGCACGCAGCCGATGCCGGCGCAGGCCACGAACAGCACCCAGTCCGGCCACCCGTAGTGCGCGGCGAACAGCAGGACCGCCGCGGCCGTGAGTGAGATCAGTGTGGCGGGACGCAGCACCCGCCGCTGCCCGTACTGGTCGACCAGGCGGGAGACCTGGGGCCCGGCCACCGCGGCGGCCAGCGCGATGGTCGCCGAGAGGCCACCGGCGAGCCCGTACCGGCCGGTGAGCTGCGAGATCATGGTGACGACGCCGATGCCCATCATCGACAGCGGCATCCGGCCGAGGAAACCCGCAGCGGAGAAGCCCTTGGAACCGGGGGCTGCGAACAGGGCGCGGTAGGGGGTGGGCACGGGGTCTCCGGAAAGCTCAGTAAGCTGCGAACGCAGTCGACACAGCTTACGGCCCGGAACGCCCCGACGACACCCGTCCGGCCCCCGCACGGAACCGCCCGACGCGCCCGCCCGGTTCCGTAGAGGAGCGCCCCGGCAGGTGCCCGTCCGGCTCGGCACGGAACCGCCCGACGCGCCCGTCCGGTTCCGCAGAGGAGTGCCGCGATGTGTGCCTGTCCGGCTCGGCACGGGATCGCCCGACGCGCCCTTCCGGTCCGCAACGAATGGCTCGACGCCCCCGTCCGGTCCCGCACAGCAGCGCCCCGGCCTGTGCACGTCCGCCCCGGCACAGGCTCCCCCGACGTATGCCCGCCCGGCCCGGTTGCCTAGCGCCCCGCGTGCGTCGGCCGCGCCGGTGGCACCCGTCGTTTTCCGGCTGTCGGTGCCGGGTGGCAGGATCGACTTATGCCAGACGCGCGTGATGTCAGCCCCTACGACGCCCTGCTCCTGCTCTCGTTCGGTGGCCCGGAAAGCCCGGACGACGTGGTCCCGTTCCTGGAGAACGTGACACGAGGGCGTGGCATCCCCAAGGAACGCCTCAAGGAAGTCGGGCAGCACTACTTCCTGTTCGGCGGGGTCAGCCCGATCAACGACCAGAACCGCGCCCTGCTGGACGCTCTGCGCAAGGACTTCGCCGACCACGGCCTGGACCTGCCGGTCTACTGGGGCAACCGCAACTGGGCGCCGTACCTGACGGACACCCTGCGCGAGATGGTCCGCGACGGCCGCCGCCGCATCCTGGTCCTCGCCACCAGCGCCTACGCCTCCTACTCGGGCTGCCGCCAGTACCGCGAGAACCTCGCCGACGCGCTCGCGACCCTGGAGGCGGAGGGCCTGGAGCCGCCGAAGGTCGACAAGCTGCGGCACTACTTCAACCACCCGGGCTTCCTGGAGCCCATGATCGACGGTGTGCTGCAGTCCCTCGCCGAGCTTCCCGAGGACGTCCGGGACGGGGCCCACCTCGCCTTCTCGACCCACTCGATCCCGACGGCCTCCGCCGACACCTCCGGGCCCGTCGAGGAGCACGGCGACGGCGGCGCCTACGTGAAGCAGCACCTGGACGTGGCGCAGCAGATCGCCGACGCCGTCCGTGAGCGCACCGGAGTCGACCATCCCTGGCAGCTCGTCTACCAGTCCCGCTCCGGCGCCCCGCACATCCCGTGGCTGGAGCCCGACATCTGCGACCACCTCGACGAGCGGCACGCGGCCGGCGTCCCGGCGGTCGTCATCGCCCCGATCGGTTTCGTCTCCGACCACATGGAGGTCCTCTACGACCTCGACACGGAGGCGAAGGCCAGGGCCGAGGAACTCGGGCTGCCGATGCGGCGCTCGGCCACCGTCGGCGCCGACCCCAGGTTCGCCGCCGCGATCCGTGATCTCGTCACGGAGCGGGCCGCCGTCGAACGCGGGCAGGACGTCACCCCGTGCGCCCTGGGCGCGCTGGGGGCGAGCCACAACCTCTGCCCGGTCGGCTGCTGCCCGGCCCGCGCCCCCCGGCCCGCCGCCGCGGGCGCCGACAGCACCTACGCGTGAGGAGCCCCGTGACCGACCCCCTGCACACGGACCTGCTCGACCTCGCCCACGAAGCGGCCCGCCGCGCCGGGGCGCTGCTGAGGGACGGACGTCCGGCCGATCTCGCGGTCGCCGCGACCAAGTCCAGCCCCATCGACGTCGTCACCGAGATGGACATCGCGGCGGAGAAGCTGATCACGGGTCTGATCGCCGAGCGCCGCCCGGACGACGGCGTGCTCGGCGAGGAGGGCGCCTCCACCGAGGGCACGAGCGGCGTCCGCTGGGTGATCGACCCGCTCGACGGCACCGTGAACTACCTGTACGGGCTGCCCACCTGGGCCGTCTCCATCGCCGCCGAACAGGACGGCGAGACCGTCGTCGGAGTCGTCACGGCCCCGATGCGCGGCGAGACGTTCCACGCGGTGCGCGGCCGCGGCGCCTGGGCCACCGGCGCCTGGGACGGCGAGCGAAGGCTGGCCTGCCGCACCGCACCGCCCCTGGACCAGGCGCTGGTGTCGACGGGCTTCAACTACGTCGCCGGTGTCCGCGCCCACCAGGCCGACGTGGCCCAGCGGCTGATCCCGCTGCTGCGGGACATCCGGCGCGGCGGCTCGGCCGCGGTCGACCTGTGCGACGTGGCCGCGGGACGTCTCGACGGCTACTACGAGCGCGGCCTGCACCCGTGGGACCTCGCGGCCGGGGACCTGATCGCCCGGGAGGCGGGCGCGCAGACCGGTGGACGCCCCGGAGAGCGCCCCTCGGGTGAGCTGGCGGTCGCCGGTACTCCCGGTGTCTTCGAGCCCCTCCAGCGCCTCCTGGAGGATTTCGGGGCCTGGCACGACTGAGCGGGCGGCCCGGACCGCACCGCACGACGACGACGCACTGAACGTCAGGTGAACGGGCCCCCATGACAACGCGACGGGCCCCGGCGCTGGATTCGCCGGGGCCCGTCGCGTACGGCCTGATCAGACGCTCGTGGCGCCGACCTGCACACCGTGCTCGGCGGCGAGACGGTGCAGGTCGTCGAGCTCGCCCTGCTCCACGTCGACGAGGAACTCGTCGCCCTCGTCTCGAGCCCGGGACAGATCGGACTCGGTCGCCCTTATGCGCTGCAGAAGTCCTGCGGTGAATGCGTCCATGCTGCGCCCCCTCGTCCTGGGTCGTGGGTCGATGGCACGGGGGTGTGCCGTTCGGAAGGGACGATCACGCCGCATGTGGATGCCCAGCCCCGCCCGGCCGGACGGCGACGGTGCCGGACACCCACGCCCGCCCTGCGGCAAGCGGATTGATGCGCACCGCGTGGTGCGGCGCCAGCAGAGCGTGATCGTGGGATGTAAAGCCGTCCTCCCCAAGCTCTCTTCCGTGGAAACCTAACCGGAGGAGAAAATCTCTTATTCCCCCTCGGGTCACCGCTCCCTCACCCGCCTTACCTCCGACTTATGGCCGAAAAGGGCAGGATGGAGGGCAACACACCAAGGCATCGTCGAAGACCCCTGCCCACGTGTGCCCGGTGCCGGGCCGCGCGGGCGGACATGAGGAAGGACCACGAACGTGCGCGTACTCGTCGTCGAGGACGAGCAGCTGCTCGCCGATGCGGTGGCCACCGGACTGCGCCGGGAGGCCATGGCCGTCGACGTCGTGTACGACGGTGCGGCCGCCCTGGAGCGCATCGGCGTCAACGACTACGACGTGGTCGTCCTCGACCGCGACCTCCCGGTCGTGCACGGTGACGACGTCTGCCGCAAGATCGTCGAACTGGGCATGCCCACGCGCGTGCTGATGCTGACGGCCTCCGGCGACGTCAGCGACCGGGTCGAGGGGCTGGAGATCGGCGCCGACGACTACCTGCCCAAGCCGTTCGCGTTCAGTGAGCTCATCGCGCGGGTGCGCGCCCTCGGCCGGCGCACCAGCGTGCCCCTGCCGCCCGTCCTGGAGCGCGCCGGGATCAAGCTGGACCCCAACCGGCGCGAGGTCTTCCGCGACGGTCATGAGGTCCAGCTCGCGCCCAAGGAGTTCGCGGTCCTGGAGGTGCTGATGCGCAGCGAGGGCGCCGTCGTCTCCGCGGAGCAGCTCCTGGAGAAGGCCTGGGACGAGAACACCGACCCGTTCACCAACGTCGTGCGCGTGACCGTCATGACCCTGCGCCGCAAGCTGGGCGAGCCCCCCGTCATCGTCACCGTCCCCGGCTCGGGCTACCGGATCTGATCCCCCGTGGCAACGACTCCCGCGCCCCCGCAGGCGCCCCCCAAGCCCACCTGGGACCCCAGAAGGCCCGTGCCGCCCTTCCCATGGCTGCGCCCGACCATCCGCATAAGACTCACGCTGCTCTACGGCGGCATGTTCCTGATCGCCGGCATACTGCTGCTGTCGATCATCTACCTGCTGGCCGCGCAGGCACTGCACGTGGGCAGCGACCTGCCCTTCAAGATCGTCGAGGGCAAGGTCACCAGCGACATCTGCAACCTCCCCGACCAGGCCTCACCGAGCGAGTTCAACGACGCGATGAACGCGTGCGTCAACGAACAGCGCCGGCACGCCCTGGACGACCTGCTCAGCCGCTCGCTGCTGGCGCTGCTGGGCCTGGCGGTCATCGCCTTCGCCTTCGGCTACGCGATGGCCGGCCGCGTCCTGTCGCCGCTGGGCCGGATCACCCGTACCGCCCGGGCGGTGGCGGGCTCCGACCTGTCCCGCCGGATCGAGCTGGACGGCCCGGACGACGAGTTGAAGGAGCTGGCGGACACCTTCGACGACATGCTGGAGCGGCTGCAGCGCGCCTTCACGGCCCAGCAGCGCTTCGTCGGCAACGCCTCGCACGAGCTGCGCACACCCCTGGCGATCAACCGCACGCTGCTGGAGGTGCACCTGTCCGACCCGAACGCCCCGGTGGAGCTGCAGCAGCTCGGCAAGACGCTGTTGGCCACCAACGAGCGCAGCGAGCAGCTCGTCGAAGGCCTGCTGCTGCTCGCCCGCAGCGACAACCAGATCGTCGAGCGGGGACCCGTGGACCTCGCCGAGGTCGCCTCGCAGGCCATCGACCAGGTGCACGGCGAGGCGGAGAGCAAGGGCGTCGCGATCCGCGGCGAGCAGAAGCCTGCGGTCGTGCAGGGCAACGGCGTGCTGCTGGAGCGGATCGCGCTCAACCTCGTGCAGAACGCCGTGCGCTACAACGTGGCGGAGGACGGCTGGGTCGAGGTCACGACCGACGTCCAGCACGGCCAGGCGGTCCTGGTCGTCTCCAACACGGGCCCGGTCGTTCCGGCCTACGAGATCGACAACCTCTTCGAGCCGTTCCGGCGGCTGCGCACGGAGCGGACAGGCAGCGACAAGGGGGTGGGGCTCGGGCTGTCCATCGTCCGGTCGGTGGCCCGGGCGCACGGCGGGCACATCTACGCCCAGCCGCGTGAGGGGGGTGGACTCGTCATGCGCGTCACGCTGCCGATCTGAGATCATGTCGCCGATCCACTCGGTGACACTCGGGGATGTTCGCTTTGCGCGGAATTTCTGATGCGTCGCCGCGCGTGCGCCGTGTGTGATCGATCACAGGGACGCCTTTCTGGCCATCTACTCTCCGTGATCATGCACGCTGTCGTAAAGCCGGGAAAATCCCGGTTTTCGGGGGTCTTGATCACGGGAAGTACACGGTGAGACGCCTTTGGCGTGCAGCATTCGGACCGTGTACGGTCCCCATCGCCATCCAAGCCGATCACTCGTCAGGAGTCCGGTTGGGTGTCGATTGAGTAACAGACCTTGATGTGAGGCAAAATCTCCGCCTCAGGTCGGGCACAAGTCCGGCCTCTCACGCGTTACGTGCGCTGGAGACACCGCAGACACCCAGAGGGGGAGAGCGACCATGGCAACCGATTACGACACTCCACGCAAGACCGACGACGACGTCGACTCGGACAGCCTCGAAGAGCTGAAGGCCCGGAGGAACGACAAGTCGGCTTCCGCCGTGGACGTCGACGAGTTCGAGGCCGCCGAAGGCCTTGAGCTGCCCGGAGCCGACCTCTCGAACGAGGAGCTGGCCGTCCGGGTGCTCCCGAAGCAGCAGGACGAGTTCACGTGCATGAGCTGCTTCCTGGTGCACCACCGCAGCCAGCTGGCCCGCGAGAAGAACGGTCAGCCGATCTGCCGCGACTGCGACTGAGGACGGGTCGGCCGTGACTGGCTCGACCCCTCCCTGGAAGCGCCGCTTCTCCAAGCGGGAAGCGGACGAAGGGCCGCTCGACGGCCCGCGGTACAGCGCGCGTGACGACGAGCGAGGCTCAACCGGTCCGGAGACGGCCTCGCTCGAACCGGCAGCGGACCGGGGTGACCTCCCGGCGTCCGTGGACGTCCCCGCACCCGTCGCGAGACGGCGGGCGGGGACGATCCGGGATCGTGCCAGGGAAGGCGCCCGCAAGGGCGGCGATCGGGCCCGTGCCGGGCTCGCCTACCTCGCCGACCGGATCATCGAACTGGCCCCGCGCGTCCCCGTACGGGACCTTGCGGCGCTGCGCCGGCAGTTCCCGGGCCTCGGCCCCGAGGAGCTGGCCGACAAGCTCGTGGCGGGCGCCGCGAAGGCGACGGCGACGGTCGGCGCCGGCATCGGCGCGGCCGCGATGCTTCCCGTGCCCCCGGCGATGCCGACGGAACTGGCCGCCGAGGTCACCGGCGTCGCCGCGATCGAGCTGAAGCTGATCGCCGAACTCCACGAGGTCTACGGGGTGCGACCGCCCGGCAACCTCAAGCAGCGCAGCACCGCGTACCTCGACTCCTGGTCGGGGGAGCGAGGCATCGACGCGTCCAAGCCGTCGACCCTCAGCACGGCGCTGAACAGCCGCATGAAACGCGAACTGCGGCAGCGGATCATGAAGCGCACGCTTCGCAACATGCCCAACCTGATGCCCTTCATGGTGGGCGCCGCCGTAGGAGCGGCCATGAACCGCGGCGAGACGAGAAAGCTCGCCGGGCGGATCCGCCGGGACCTGCGCAAGATCCAGGTGCCCTGGGAGGCCCTGGAGGCGCTCCCCACGCTGGAGCGTCCCGCGGACGCCCTGGAGATGGGCGAGATCACGCACGACCCCCTGGGCCGCCACGAGGGCCACCGGCGCGACGACGGCGGACACGACAGCAGACGCGGCGACAGCCGCTGAGACGGCGGGCGCGCCGACCGGGGCGGGCGAGGGCCGTCAACGCACTGACCGGGTGACTCCCCGTGCAGGTGTGCTACGGCTTCGCCGTCCGCAGTGCCTCCGCCAGGCGCTCCGGCTCGCGCGTGGACAGGTACAGGTACGGCGTCGGGTCCTGCGGGTCCGTGACCTCCACGCGCAGGGCCGTGGGGATGTACGCGCGCAGCAGGAGGAAGGCGCGCGGGTCGGCCTTGTAGGTGCGCCAGGCGCGGGCCTCCTCCGCGTCCAGCACCTCCGCCTCGCCCAGTGCCGCCAGCGGGATCTTCGCCTCGCCCGCGATCAGGGAGTCGCCGACCACGCGGATGCGCACCGCGCCGTAGGAACTCGCGGCGACGGCCGCCACCGCGGTGCCCCCGGCCAGGCCGCCCAGCATCGGCAGCGTGCCGAAGGGGAGCAGGATCAGGGCCATCGAGACGCCCACGAGGAACGAGATCAGCCACCAGGTCCGCGGGGCGGTCAGGCGTTCTTCGTAGGGGGCGGCGGAGAGCTGCATGGAGCCAAGCTTGACACGGTGTCCGGAAGCGGCCGACGCGCGGGTAAGGTCTCCGGCTGTGAGTGGTACTTCCCCAGCTCTTCAGCCTCCGGCCGACGCCGTGCAACCGGTGCGGCACCCGGACGCGCCCGCACCCGGTGAGCTCCTCGGCGCCCACTACGGCCAGTGTTTCGGCTGTGGTGGCGACCAGCCGCACGGGCTGCACCTGGAGGCGCGGGCCGGTGAGGGCGTGTCGCTCACCGCCGAGTTCACCGTCCAGCCCGCCCATCAGGGTGCGCCGGGCCTCGCGCACGGCGGCGTGCTCGCCTCCGCGCTGGACGAGACCCTCGGCTCGCTGAACTGGCTGCTGCGCACGATCGCGGTGACCGGGCGTCTGGAGACCGACTTCGTGCGGCCCGTGCCCGTCGGCACGACCCTGCACCTGGAGGCGGAGGTGACGGCCGTGGCGGGACGGAAGATCTACTCCACCGCGACCGGACGCGTCGGCGGCCCCGACGGGCCCGTCGCCGTGCGCGCCGACGCCCTCTTCATCGAGGTGAAGGTCGACCATTTCGTCGACCACGGCCGCCAGGAGGAGATCCAGGCGGCCATGAGCGACCCGGACCAGATCCGGCGCACCCGTGCCTTCGAGGTGAACCCGTGAGCGCGGAACGTCCGGCGAGCGCCGGGAGCACCGCCGCCCCCGTCGACGCCGTGCGGCCCGGAGGCCACGCCGACCCCGCGGGCACCGTCGGCCCCTTGGACGCCGCGGGCCCGGGCAGCCCCGTGGCTCCCGCGAGCCCCGGGGGCAGGCCGCCGCTGGACGTGCTGATCCGGCGCCTCGATCCGGAGGTGCCGCTTCCGTCGTATGCGCAGCCCGGGGACGCCGGAGCCGATCTGCGCACCACCGAGGCGTGCCAACTGGAGCCGGGCGAACGGGCCGTACTGCCCACGGGCGTGTCTGTGGCGCTGCCCGAGGGGTACGCGGCCTTCGTGCACCCGCGATCCGGTCTGGCCGCTCGTTGCGGCGTCGCCCTGGTGAATGCCCCGGGGACGGTTGATGCCGGGTACCGTGGGGAGATCAAGGTGATCGTGGTGAATCTCGACCCGCGCGAGGCCGTGCGGTTCGAGCGCTTCGACCGGATCGCCCAACTGGTAGTCCAGCAGGTCGAGAGGGTCCGCTTCCAGGAGGTGGCGGAACTTCCCGGCTCCGCGCGGGCCGAGGGGGGCTTCGGGTCCACCGGAGGCCATGCCGCGGTGGACGGGACGAGCGGCACAAGCGGTCAGGCCGCCATGGGCGGTCGGGCGGGTGGGAATCGATACGCTTCGGTCGTATCCGACCGGGAAGGACAGTGACGTGTTCGGACGTCGCAAGAAGAGGGATGCCGCCGAGGGCGCGGCCGGCGAGACCGAGCAGGTCGTCGACGGTGTCGACACCGAGGCGGACGAAGAGCGCGAGCGCCTGAGGCTGGAGCCCGCGCCGCGCCCCGACGGCCCGTGGGACAGCTCCGAGGTCCGTGACCCGGGCGAAGGCCGGGTCGACCTGGGCGGCCTGTTCGTGCCGGGCGTCGACGGCATGGAGCTCAGGGTCGAGGTCGCGGGCGACGCGATCGTCGCGGCGACGGTCGTGCTGCGCGACAGCGCCATCCAGCTGCAGGGCTTCGCCGCGCCCAAGCGCGAGGGCATCTGGGGCGAGGTGCGTGAGGAGATCGGCACCGGCATCACCCAGCAGGGCGGCATCGTCGACGAGGTCGAGGGGCCGCTGGGCTGGGAGCTGCGCGCCCAGGTGCCCGTACAGCTGCCGGACGGTACCGGTGGCTTCCAGGTCGTGCGGTTCGTCGGCGTGGACGGCCCCCGCTGGTTCCTGCGCGGAGTCATCTCGGGTCAGGGTGCGGTGCAGCCGCAGGCAGCCGGGCTGCTCGAGCAGATCTTCCGGGACACGGTCGTGGTCCGCGGCGAGGGCCCGATGGCGCCCCGCGACCCGATCGTCCTGAAGCTGCCGAACGACGCCCAGATGGTCCCCGAGGGTGTCCAGCAGGAGGAGGGCTCCCGTTTCGCCGGCGGAATGGGCCAGCTCCAGCGCGGGCCGGAGATCACCGAGGTCCGCTGAGCGCACCGAGACACCAGGGCCGTACCCCACCGGGGGTGCGGCCCTTTCTCATGCGCGGAACCTTGACGGCCCATTGGTCTGTACCTACCGTCTCCGTCCAACGCGTCTGTTCATAAAGGCGCTTCACGTTCACATACGAGAACGGAAGGCCCCCACGCATGCGCAGAACCGCTCTCCTCGCGGCCTCGGCCGCCCTCGTCGCCGGTGCCCTCGCCTGGCCCGCCGACGCCGCTCCCAGCGCCCCCGCGGCCTTCGCCCACCCCGGAGTCACCGTCTCCAAGAGCCAGTTGGACTTCACCCGGTCCAAGGTCAACGCCGGCGCCCAGCCCTGGAAGGGCGCCTTCGACCAGATGATGGCGACCAAGTACGCCGACCTGAACCGCACGCCCAAGCCCCGGGCGGTCGTCGAATGCGGTTCGTACTCCAACCCCGACCTCGGCTGCACCGACGAGCGCGAGGACGCGATCGCCGCGTACACCCACGCCCTCGCCTGGTACCTCACCCGTGATGAACGGCACGCCCGCAAGGCCATCGAGCTGATGGACGCGTGGTCCACCGTCATCAGGGACCACACCAACAGCAACGCGCCCCTTCAGACCGGCTGGGCCGGCTCCTCCTGGCCGAAGGCCGCCGAGATCATCAAGTACACGTACACCGGCACCTGGGCGAACTCCGGCCGCTTCGCCACCATGCTCCGCACCGTCTACCTGCCCGAGATCATCAACGGCTCGAACTCCAACGGCAACTGGGAGTTGTCGATGATGGAGGCCGCCGTCGGCATCTCCGTCTTCCTGGAGGACAAGGCGTCCTACGACAAGGCCATGGCGAAGTTCCGCACGCGCACGGCCGCCTACGTCTACCTGGAGTCCGACGGCGCGCTGCCGAAGACCGTGCCGAGCCAGAACCTGAACACCCGGGACAAGATCGTCAAGTACTGGCAGGGGCAGTCGACCTTCGTCAACGGCCTCAGCCAGGAGACCTGCCGCGACTTCACCCACACCGGCTACGGCCTCTCGGCCGTCTCGCACGTCGCCGAGACCAGCCGCATCCAGGGCCAGGACCTCTACGGCACCGACGTGGGCGAGCGGCTGCGGCACGGGCTCGGTTTCCACGCCAAGTACCAGCTCGGCGCCGGTGCCGAGGGCCGGCTGTGCGGCGGCTCGCTGAAGCTCGGGCTCGGGCCGGTGACCGAGGTCGGCCACAACGCCCTGGCCAACCGTCTCGGCCACGCCATGACCAACACCGGGACGCTGACCCTGCGCGGCCGCCCGGCCGGCAGCAACAACCTCTTCGTCGCCTGGGAGACCCTCACCCACGGCGACAACCCCGCCTGACCCATGTCCGGCCGGGCGCCGGTGGGGACCCGGCGCCCGGTCCCACCCGGTCCCGCCCACGGACCGGCAGCGTCAGGGTTCCGTCAAAGTGTGCGCAGGGCACCCGCCCGGCACCGCACGGGGCGCTGCCCGGCCGTAGGGTCGACGCTGCGCAGTCGGCGCGGCACCGAAAGACAATGGGGCAATGGCACGCGGCAAGCTTCGGATCCACCTCGGCGCGGCGCCGGGCGTCGGCAAGACGTACGCGATGCTGTCCGAGGCCCACCGCCGGGTCGGGCGGGGCACGGACTGTGTGGTCGCCTTCGTCGAGCACCACGGCAGGCCCCGCACCGAGGTGATGCTGCACGGCCTGGAGCAGGTGCCGCGCAAGGAGCTGGAGCACCGCGGCGGCGTCTTCACCGAGATGGACCTCGACGCCGTCCTCGCCCGCCGTCCCCAGGTCGCCCTGGTGGACGAACTCGCCCACACGAACGTCCCGGGCTCCCGCAACGCCAAGCGCTGGCAGGACGTGGAGGAACTGCTCGCCGCCGGGATCGACGTGGTCTCCACCGTCAACATCCAGCATCTGGAGTCCCTCGGCGACGTCGTCGAGTCGATCACCGGGGCGCGGCAGCAGGAGACGGTGCCGGACGAGGTGGTGCGCCGGGCCGACCAGGTCGAGCTGGTCGACATGACGCCCGAGGCCCTGCGGCGGCGGCTGGCGCACGGCAACGTCTACCAGTCCGACAAGGTCGACGCCGCCCTGTCGAACTACTTCCGCCCCGGAAACCTGACCGCCCTGCGCGAGCTGGCGCTGCTGTGGGTGGCCGACCGGGTCGACGCCCACCTCACCCGGTACCGCAGCGAGCACCGGGTATCGAAGATCTGGGGCTCGCGCGAGCGGATCGTGGTCGGTCTGACCGGCGGCCCCGAGGGCCGCACCCTCATCCGCAGGGGCGCCCGGCTGGCCGAGAAGGGCGCCGGCGGCGAGGTGCTGGCCGTCTACATAGCCCGCAGCGACGGCCTGACCTCTGCCTCGCCCAAGGAACTCGCGATGCAGCGGACCCTGGTCGAGGATCTCGGCGGAACGTTCCATCACGTCGTCGGCGACGACATACCGGCCGCGCTGCTCGCCTTCGCCCGGGGCGTGAACGCCACCCAGATCGTGCTGGGCTCCTCGCGTCGCAAGAGCTGGCAGTACGTCTTCGGACCCGGCGTCGGCGCCACCGTCGCCCGGGAGTCCGGGCCCGACCTGGACGTGCACATCGTCACCCACGACGAGGTCGCCAAGGGCCGCGGACTGCCGGTGGCCCGGGGCACGCGGCTCGGGCGGTCCCGGCGGACGTGGGGCTGGCTGGTCGGAATCGTCGGACCGCCGGTCCTGACGGTGTTGCTGAGCACCGTAGGTCTCGGCCTCGCCAACGACATGCTGCTGTTCCTGGCGCTGACGGTGGCGGCGGCCCTGCTCGGCGGACTGCTGCCCGCCCTGGCGTCGGCGGCGGTGGGCTCCCTGCTGCTGAACTACTTCTACTCACCGCCCCTGCACCGCTGGACCATCGCCGACCCGAAGAACATCGTCGCCATCGTGATCTTCGTGGCGGTCGGTGTGGCGGTGGCGTCCGTGGTCGACCTGGCCGCCCGCCGCACCCAGCAGGCGGCCCGGCTGCGGGCCGAGTCCGAGATCCTGTCCTTCCTCGCGGGCAACGTGCTGCGCGGCGAGACCGGCCTGGAAGAGCTGTTGGAACGGGTGCGGGAGACCTTCGGCATGGAGTCGGCAGCCCTGCTGGAACGGGCGAGCGACGTCGAGCCCTGGACCTGTGCCGGACGCGTCGGCCGGGGACGTCCCGTCGAGCGGCCCGACCAGGCGGACGTGGACATGCCCGTCGGCGACCACATGGCCCTGGCGCTCACCGGCCGCGTGCTGCCCGCCGAGGACCGCCGGGTGCTGGCCGCCTTCGCCGCCCAGGCCGCCGTCGTCCTGGACCGCCGCCGGCTCCGGGAGGAGGCCGACCGGGCCCGCACGCTCGCCGAGGGCAACCGCATCCGCACGGCGCTGCTCGCCGCCGTCAGCCACGATCTGCGGACCCCGCTCGCCGGCATCAAGGCGGCGGTGACCTCCCTGCGCTCCGAGGACGTCGAGTGGTCCGAGGAGGACCGGGCCGAGCTGCTGGAAGGCATCGAGGAGGGCGCCGACCGCCTCGACCACCTCGTCGGCAACCTGCTGGACATGTCCCGCCTCCAGACCGGCACCGTCACCCCGCTGATCCGCGAGATCGACCTGGACGAGGTCGTGCCGATGGCGCTCGGGGGCGTGCCCGAGGGCAGCGCCGAACTGGACGTCCCGGAGACCCTGCCCATGGTCGCGGTCGACCCCGGACTGCTGGAGCGGACGGTGGCCAACCTCGTGGAGAACGCCGTCAAGTACGCTCCGCCCGGTACACCCGTGCTGGTCGCCGCCAGCGCGCTCGCCGACCGGGTCGAGGTGCGGGTCGTCGACCGGGGGCCGGGCGTCCCCGACGCGGCCAAGGACCGCATCTTCGCACCGTTCCAGCGTCACGGCGACGCCCCGCGCGGCGCCGGGGTGGGCCTCGGGCTCGCCGTGGCGCGCGGCTTCGCCGAGGCCATGGGCGGCACCCTGAACGCCGAGGACACCCCCGGCGGCGGGCTGACCATGGTCCTCACCCTCCGCGCGGCGGGAACCCGCCCGGAGCCTCACCACGCGGCAGAACCGGAAAGGCAGGTCTCATGACCCGCGTCCTGGTGGTCGACGACGACCCGCAGATCGTGCGTGCCCTCGTGATCAACCTCAAGGCACGCACCTACGAGGTCGACGCGGCCCACGACGGGGCCACCGCCCTGCGGCTCGCCGCGGCCCGCCACCCCGATGTGGTGGTCCTCGACCTCGGTCTGCCCGACATGGACGGTGTCGAGGTGATCAGGGGACTGCGGGGCTGGACCCGGGTGCCGATCCTGGTGCTGTCCGCCCGGCACTCCTCCGACGAGAAGGTCGCGGCGCTGGACGCGGGAGCCGACGACTACGTCACCAAGCCGTTCGGCGTGGACGAGCTGCTGGCCCGGCTGCGGGCGGCCGTGCGCCGGGCCGAGCCGGCCCACGGTGAGGGCGACGTGATCGTGGACACCGGTGAGTTCACCGTCGACCTGGCCGCGAAGAAGGTCGACCGGCGCGGCAAGGACGTGCGGCTGACCCCCACGGAGTGGCACCTGCTGGAGGTCCTGGTGCGCAACAGCGGCCGGCTGGTCGGACAGAAGCAGCTGCTCCAGGAGGTGTGGGGGCCGTCGTACGGCACGGAGACGAACTATCTCCGCGTGTACATGGCGCAGTTGCGACGGAAGTTGGAGGCGGATCCCTCCCATCCGAAGCACTTCATCACCGAGCCGGGCATGGGCTACAGGTTCGAGAAATAGGCTCCTCGCCCTTCGTCAGTACGCCCCGGTACGCTTCAGATATGAGTGCTGTTCCTCGTTCCGAAAAGCCGGTGGGCCGGTTCCGGCGCATGCTCGACCGGCTCTCCTCGTCGCAGGAGGACCTGGAGTCCGAGGAACTGCGGGAGGACGCCGAGACGGCCGGCTGCATCCGGATCGGAGACTGTCAGGACCGCCAGATCGTGACGGTTACTGGTACCTTGCGCACGGTCACCCTTCGGCCGCGCGCCGGAGTCCCCGCCCTGGAGGCCGAGCTGTTCGACGGCACCGCAGCGCTGGACGTGGTGTGGCTCGGCAGGCGCTCCATCGTGGGGATAGAGCCCGGACGCAAGCTGATCGCGTCGGGCCGGATCTCGATGAGCCGGGGCCGCCGGGTGCTGTTCAATCCCAAGTACGAACTGAGACCCCTCGGACGGGAGTAGCCGGTGACGTCGCTCGACAAGCCGACCGAAGAGACATCTGCGGACGACGCCCGGGCGGTGACGGAGGCCGCCCTGTTCGAGGCGTTCGGCGGCGTGCGGGGCATGGTGGAGACGGTGGTCCCCGGCCTCCTCTTCGTCACCATCTACACGATCAACAAGGACCTCCACCTCTCGGCGATCGCGGCGCTGGCCGTGTCGCTCGTGCTGGTCGTGGTCCGGCTGGTGATGAAGGACACCGTCAAGCACGCCTTCAGCGGTGTCTTCGGCGTGGCCTTCGGTGTCGTCTTCGCGATGATGACCGGCAACGCCAAGGACTTCTACCTGCCCGGCATGCTCTACACGCTGGGACTGGGCCTCGCCTACATCGTCACCACCCTGTGCGGGGTGCCGCTGATCGGGCTGATCCTCGGCCCGGTCTTCAAGGAGAACCTCTCCTGGCGCACGCGCAACCCGGGCCGCAAGAAGGCGTACGCGAAGGCCAGCTACGCGTGGGGCGCCATCCTGCTCGCCAAGTGCGCGATCCTCTTTCCGCTGTACTGGTGGGCCGACACCACGCAGCTGGGCTGGGTGATGGTCGCCCTGAAGATCCCGCCGTTCCTGCTCGCGGTGTACCTGACGTGGGTGTTCCTCGCCAAGGCGCCCGCGCCGATCGACGTGTTCGCGGAGATGGAGGCGGAGGAGAAGGCCGCCGAGGAGCGGGAGCGGCAGGCCGCCGCCCGGTCCGCGGAGCAGTGACCCTCCACAGCCGGCGGTAAAGCCCGAAGGTGAAGGCCGACGGAAAGGGGCGTCCCGAGCACTCGGGACGCCCCTTTCCGTTCGCTCGGCGACCGGCCGGCTCAGCTCGCCGCGTCGCGCCGCACCGACAGCAGGTCCTCCAGCTGCTCCTCGCGGGCCTGGGCGGCCACGAAGAGCAGTTCGTCGCCCGCCTCCAGGGAGTCCTCCCGGGACGGGGTCAGTACGCGGTTGCCGCGGATGATCGTCACCAGGGACGTGTCCTGCGGCCAGTCGACGTCGCCGACCTGCGTACCGGCCAGGGCCGACTCCTCCGGCAGGGTCAGCTCGACCAGGTTGGCGTCGCCGTGGCTGAAGCGGAGCAGGCGGACCAGGTCGCCCACGCTCACCGCCTCCTCGACCAGGGCCGACATCAGACGCGGGGTGGAGACGGCCACGTCCACGCCCCAGGACTCGTTGAACAGCCACTCGTTCTTGGGGTTGTTCACGCGGGCGACGACGCGCGGGACGCCGTACTCCGTCTTGGCCAGGAGCGAGACGACCAGGTTCACCTTGTCGTCGCCGGTCGCGGCGATCACGACGTTGCAACGCTGGAGCGCCGCCTCGTCCAGGGACGTGATCTCGCAGGCGTCGGCGAGCAGCCACTCGGCCTGCGGGACGCGTTCGACCGAGATGGCGGTCGGCGCCTTGTCGATCAGGAGGACCTCGTGGCCGTTCTCCAGCAGTTCGCCCGCGATCGAGCGGCCGACGGCGCCGGCTCCGGCAATGGCGACCCTCATCAGTGACCGCCCTCCTCTTCGGGACCCTTGGCGAACGCCGCCTCGACCTTGTCGACCTCGTCGGTGCGCATCATCACGTGCACCAGGTCGCCCTCCTGCAGCACCGTCTGCGAGGTGGGCAGGACCGCCTCGCCGAGCCGGGTCAGGAACGCGACGCGCACGCCGGTCTCGTCCTGGATCCGGCTGATCTTGTGGCCGACCCAGGCGGTGGAGGTGTGCACCTCGGCGAGCTGGACGCCGCCGGTGGGGTCGCGCCACAGCGGCTCGGCGCCGGAGGGGAGCAGACGGCGCAGCATCTGGTCGGCCGTCCAGCGGACGGTCGCGACGGTGGGGATGCCCAGGCGCTGGTAGACCTCCGCGCGGCGGGGGTCGTAGATGCGGGCGGCGACGTTCTCGATGCCGAACATCTCGCGGGCCACGCGGGCGGCGATGATGTTGGAGTTGTCACCGCTGGAGACGGCGGCGAAGGCGCCGGCCTCCTCGATGCCCGCCTCACGCAGAGTGTCCTGGTCGAAGCCGACACCGGTGACCCGGCGGCCGCCGAACGAGGAGCCCAGCCGGCGGAAGGCCGTGGGGTCCTGGTCGACCACGGCGACCGTGTGCCCCTGTTGCTCCAGGTTCTGGGCCAGTGCGGAACCCACCCTTCCGCAACCCATGATCACAATATGCATCGCGTCACACCGCGCTTCCTGCTGGCCCTCTGGGCTTCATGAATGTCGTGCTCATGTCTCTCTCTCGGCTCGCCCGGCATCACGTCGCGACCCGCGAGCGGGCCGCCGGGCAACATCATGCCGGTGGAATCACGCCATGATGCCCTCCGGGGGCGGTGCCGCCTTCGGCTGCCCGAGTCCAACGTATCCGCAAAGCCGAGGGCGTTGCCTAGGCCCTGCCGGGCTCCCGGCCGGGCAGGCGGCCGCCGTGAGTCACGAGAGCGAGAGCCGCGGGGCGGGGCAGGGGCGGCGGAGAGTCAGCGGCGGAGAGGGAGGGGAGCGGAACCGGCCCGAGCAGCCGACGGGCCTCGGACTCCCAGCGGGCCCCGAGCGCCTAGCGCGCCCCGGACGCCTGGCGTGCCCCGGGTGGGACATCCTTACGGCGGCCGATGCTGCGCACACTCGCCAGGGTCAGGAATCCGAGGGCGACGAGGGTGGCCGTGGCGCCGATCAGCTGGGCGGGGGTGTGCATGGAACCTCCAGGGGCGGCAACGGCCGGGAAACGGACGGGGCTTAGTCATATAGGCATGGGAAGCGGGTGACCTGCGGAATCCTCAGCCGCATGCGCCTCTGATTTCACTCGGAGAGCAGACGGAACGCCGATGAGGGGTGGCGGGTGGGCGCCCCCGCAATCGAACGCCTACGATCCTCTGTTGTGTCCAAACTGACCGACGTGCCCAAACGGATCCTGATCGGGCGCGCACTGCGCAGTGACCGGCTGGGCGAAACGCTCCTGCCGAAGCGCATCGCACTCCCCGTCTTCGCCTCCGACCCGCTCTCCTCCGTGGCGTACGCGCCCGGCGAGGTGCTGCTGGTCCTGTCGATCGCGGGAGTGACGGCGTACCACTTCAGCCCGTGGATCGCCGTCGCGGTCGTCGTGCTGATGTTCACCGTGGTCGCCTCCTACCGGCAGAACGTGCACGCCTACCCCAGCGGCGGCGGCGACTACGAGGTGGCGAACACCAACCTCGGGCCCAAGGCCGGCCTGACGGTCGCGAGCGCCCTGCTCGTGGACTACGTCCTCACCGTCGCCGTGTCGATCTCCTCCGGCATCGAGAACCTGGGCTCCGCGGTCCCCTTCGTGGTCGAGCACAAGGTGCTCTGCGCGATCGGCGTGATCGTGCTGCTGACCTTGATGAACCTGCGCGGGGTGAAGGAGTCCGGCTCGCTGTTCGCGATCCCGACGTACGTCTTCGTCTTCGGCGTCTTCACCATGATCGCGTGGGGTGCCTTCCGCGGACTGGTCCTGGACGACACCATGCGGGCACCGACCGCCGACTACGTCATCAAGCCCGAGCACCAGGGCCTGGCCGGTTTCGCGCTGGTCTTCCTGCTGCTGCGCGCCTTCTCCTCCGGCTGCGCCGCCCTCACCGGCGTCGAGGCGATCTCCAACGGCGTCCCGGCCTTCCGCAAGCCCAAGTCGAAGAACGCCGCGACCACCCTCGCCATGATGGGCCTGCTGGCCGTCACCATGTTCTGCGGCATCATCGCGCTGGCCGCCGCGACCGACGTCCGCATGGCCGAGGACCCGGCCAAGGACCTCATCCACAACGGTGTCCCGCTCGGTCCCGACTACGTGCAGAACCCGGTGATCTCCCAGGTCGCCGAGGCCGTCTTCGGCAAGGGCAGCTTCCTGTTCATCATCCTGGCCGCGGCCACGGCGCTGGTGCTGTTCCTCGCGGCCAACACCGCGTACAACGGCTTCCCGCTGCTCGGTTCGATCCTCGCCCAGGACCGCTACCTGCCGCGCCAGCTGCACACCCGCGGCGACCGGCTGGCCTTCTCCAACGGCATTGTGCTCCTCGCCGGCGCCGCCGGACTGCTGGTGGGGATCTACGGCGCCGACTCCACGCGCCTGATCCAGCTCTACATCGTCGGCGTGTTCGTGTCCTTCACGCTGAGCCAGACCGGCATGGTCCGGCACTGGAACCGCCACCTGGCCACCGAGAAGGACCAGGCCAAGCGCCGCCACATGATCCGCTCCCGCGCGATCAACGCGTTCGGCGCCTTCTTCACCGGCCTCGTGCTGGTCGTCGTCCTGCTCACCAAGTTCACCCACGGGGCCTGGGTCGCCCTGCTCGGCATGGTGATCTTCTACGCGACGATGACGGCCATCCGTAAGCACTACGACCGGGTCGCCGCCGAGATCGCCGCCCCCGAGGGCCCCACCGACGACCTCGTACGGCCCTCGCGGGTCCACTCGGTCGTGCTGATCTCCAAGATCCACCGCCCCACGCTGCGCGCCCTGGCCTACGCCAAGCTGATGCGCTCCGACACCCTGGAGGCGCTGAGCGTCAACGTCGACCCGGCGGAGACCAAGGCCCTGCGCGAGGAGTGGGAGCGGCGCGGCATCGACGTACCGCTGAAGGTCCTGGACTCGCCCTACCGCGAG
Organism: [Streptosporangium] indianense; assembly: GCF_021474405.1. Lineage (GTDB taxonomy): Bacteria > Actinomycetota > Actinomycetes > Streptomycetales > Streptomycetaceae > Streptomyces > Streptomyces indiaensis. The sequence goes on along the minus strand of NZ_JAKEIO010000028.1, from coordinate 11,368 downwards.
ATCACGCGGCCGATCATCGAGTACGTCAAGAGCCTGCGCAAGGAGTCCCCGCGCGACGCGGTGTCCGTGATCATTCCGGAGTACGTGGTCGGCCACTGGTACGAGCACCTGCTGCACAACCAGAGCGCCCTGCGGCTGAAGGGCCGGCTGCTGTTCACACCCGGGATCATGGTCACCTCGGTGCCGTACCAGCTGCAGTCCTCCGAGGCGGCCAAGCGGCGGGCCCGCAAGCAGCAGGACTGGAACGCGCCGGGCTCGGTGCGCCGGGGTCCCGCGCAGGTGCGGTCCAAGGAGTCTTCCGAGCACAAGTCGTGATGACTTCCTGAGGCGACGGCTCGTGTGAAGCGGCCGGTCGGCAGCCACGTAGACTGGTGGGCTGTCGTCCGGCCGTTCCCGTTTCGGCCCTCCCCTCACGTGTTTTGGAGTCACCCCGCCATGCAGGCAGAACCGAGGAAGTCGCTGGTGGGGGAGGAGTACGAGGTCGAGGTCGGCCCCGTCGCCCACGGCGGTCACTGCATCGCCCGCACGTCCGAGGGCCAGGTGCTGTTCGTCCGGCACGCGCTGCCCGGCGAGCGGGTGGTGGCGCGGGTGACGGAGGGCGAGGAGGGCGCGCGGTTCCTGCGCGCCGACGCGGTGACGGTGCTCGACGCGTCCAAGGACCGCATCGACGAGCCCTGCCCGTTCGCCGGCCCCGGCCGCTGCGGCGGCTGCGACTGGCAGCACGCCAAGCCCGGGGCGCAGCGGCGTCTGAAGGCCGACGTCATCGCCGAACAGCTCCAGCGTCTCGCCGGGCTCACCCCGGAGGAGGCCGGCTGGGACGGCACGGTGCTGCCCGCCGAGGGCGACAAGGTGCCGGCCGGCCAGGTCCCGGCGTGGCGCACCCGCGTGCAGTACGCCGTGACCGCCGACGGCCGGGCGGGCCTGCGCCGGCACCGCTCGCACGAGGTGGAGCCGATCGATCACTGCATGATCGCGGCGGAGGGCGTCAGCGAGCTGGGCATCGAGAAGCGGGTCTGGACGGGCATGGACTCCGTCGAGGCGATCGCGGCGACCGGCTCCCAGGACCGCCAGGTGGTCCTCACCCCGAAGCCGGGCGCGCGTCTCCCGCTCGTCGAACTCGACCGCCCGGTCTCCGTGCTGCGGGTGGACGAGCGCTCCGGCGGTGTCCACCGCGTCCACGGTCGCCCCTTCGTCCGCGAACGGGCGGACGGCCGCACGCACCGCGTCGGCAACGGCGGTTTCTGGCAGGTCCACCCGAAGGCCGCGGACACCCTCGTGACCGCGGTCATGCAGGGCCTGCTGCCGCGCAAGGGCGACATGGCGCTCGACCTGTACTGCGGCGTCGGCCTGTTCGCGGGCGCGCTGGCCGACCGGGTCGGCGACCAGGGCGCGGTCCTCGGCATCGAGTCGGGCAAGCGGGCGGTGGAGGACGCGCGGCACAACCTGGCCGACTTCGAGCGCGTCCGCATCGAGCAGGGCAAGGTCGAGAGCGTGCTGCCGCGCACGGGCATCACCGAGGTCGACCTGGTCGTGCTGGACCCGCCCCGGGCCGGGGCGGGCCGCAAGACCGTGGAGCACCTGTCGTCGCTGGGCGCCCGGCGGATCGCGTACGTAGCGTGCGACCCGGCGGCGCTGGCACGGGACTTGGGGTACTTCCGGGACGGTGGTTACCGGGTGCGGACGCTTCGGGCGTTCGATCTGTTTCCGATGACCCATCATGTTGAGTGCGTCGCGATCCTTGAGCCTACTGGGAAGGGGCACTGACCTGCGGTTTTGCCTGGTGTGCATGATGTGTGCTGTGGGCGTTACGGGCGATATCGTGACGCATGTGACGCACGTCTGACGCACGCTTGACGCACTTTCTGATGAGGTGTCAGGCGCATGAAAGCCGCCCCTGAGTCGGGATGGCCCTGCGGCTCACCCACCGCCTTCGGCGACGACTGCGTCGGAGGAGTGGCGGCGAGGGCAGGGCGGTCCCACGACTCCGAGGAGGGTCGGCCCCGCAAGAGCGGGTAGCCGCGGCGTGTGGAACTTTCGGTGTGGGCCGAGGTCAACTGATGACGACATGACGAGACGAGGGGCCGGGAGACAGTCACTGTCTCCCGGCCCCTCGTCTCGCCGTCGTGGCGGGCGGCCGTCAGATGCGCGGCCGCTCGAAACGCCGCGGCTTCTCGGGGGCGAAGGGAACCCCCGTGGACAGCCCGCGGGCGCCGACGACCAGCGCCTCGCCCAGGAATCCGACGCCGATGGAGAGGTTGATCGGCCGCGCCTCCGCCTGCATCCCCATGTGTACCGCGAGGAAGCCGAAGGCGGCCATCACCAGCAGGGAACCGATGATCACGAGGAACGTCTTGCCGGTGTAGCGCTGGTAGAGGGTCCCTTCCTTGGGATAGACCTGGATGGTGGCGCCGCGCACCGCGCCGAGCCCGACACCCAGCACCGAACCGGCGATGACCCAGCCGAGGTCCGTACCGGTCAATCCCTTCACCTCGGTCAGGGCCCAGATCCCGAGGCCGGTTAAGACCAGCGGTGGCGCGAACAGGTCCCGGGCGTTGAGCGGTTCGCCCAGCAGACGCTTGATCACCACCGCGACCGCGGCTATGGCGATGATCGTTACGAGCATCCACGTGTCCACCACTGCACCCCTTTATTCCTGGCCTGTCCGTGCCCCAGCAGGGACGCGCCGGATTAATTTAGCAAGCCCGTGCTATAACAACAACATGCCAAGAGTCGTCGTAGCCGAAACCCGGCGCCAGGATGTCGCCCAAGCCGTTCTTCGCATCGTGGGCAGGGAGGGCCTCGAAAGCGCCTCCCTGCGGAACGTCGCCCAGGAGGCCGGGCTCGTCATCGGCTCCGTGCGGCACTACTTCGCCAGCCACACCGAGCTGATGATCTTCACCATGGAAGAGCTGCGGCGCCGCATCGACGGCCGCATCCGCAGCCACGCCGAGCAGCTCCTCGACCCGGACGCGGGCATCGACCGCCGCGCCCGCACCGAGGAGTTGTTCGCCGAGTTCCTCCCCCTCGACGAGACCCGCCGCGAGGAGGCGGTGGTCTGGCTGGCGTTCGTCACCGCCGCGCGCACCCGCCCGGAATTCCGGCCCTGCGCGCGCCGGATGCACGAGGAGGCACGCGAGCTGATCGGTCGGGTCCTGCTGGAGGCCCAGCGCTCCGGTGGCATCCCCGGCGACCTCGACATCGCGCTGGAGACCCAGCGGCTGGCCGCCCTCCTGGACGGCCTCACTCTCGGCGGGGTGCTCCACCCCGATCTGATGCCGCCCGAGGACGCGCGCGCGATCCTTCACCGGCATCTGCGTGCCCTGGCCGCTGGCCAGGAGCCCGCCTGAGCCCAGGTCGGGGCCGCCAAGGGCGATGCCTCGGCTTACCTCGGAATGATTGTTCCGCTCACTTCGGCCAGGCAGGAAGGACAGGAATCGAAGTTTTTGATCTTGAGTATGGGCGGGGGAAAGCGGCGTGAGGCTGACCGCGGGCGGGCGCAGGCTCGCCGCCGCCGCTCTCGTCCAGTCGCTTGGCCTCGCCGGCGTCGTGGCCCTCGGGGTATCCCTGCTCGGCGGGGCATTCGCCGACCGGTACGGGCTCGGCGGGTGCTCGCCTCGGTGTATTCGGAGTGAGGGGTGTGCTGCGCGGCGTACGTCTTCGTCACGGACTTCTGGCAGTTCATGGCGGTGACGCTGTGCGCGGTGGCGTGCGCCCGTCCGGGGCTGCCGGTGCTCCAGGCGCTGGTCGCCGTGCCGTGCCGGAGCGCCAGGAGCGCACCCCGGCTGCTTGCGGTGGTCAATGTCGTACGCAACTGCGGACTCGGGATCGGCGCGATGGCGGCCGGGGTGGCGCTCACCGACGACATCCCGGCCGCCCACCGGGTCACGCTGGTCACCATCGGGCTGGCTTCCTCGGCGGTGCGGTACTCGTGCTGCGGGTGTCCGAACTCACCGCGCCGACGACCGCGCCGACAACCGAGGCGGCCCGGAGGGCGCGGCGCGGCCGAATGGTCGGACACCAGCCGGATGTTGCCCGACGCGCGCTATCTGACGCTGACCGGGCTCAACTTCCTGCTGTTCTCCTTCGACACGAGGCTGCTGGTCGTCGTGTTACAGATCCCGGTCAGCGAACTGGCGACCGGCCGACGGCGCACCACCCGGATGCTGACGTGGACGGGCGCTATGCCCGCGGTGAGCAGTCTGTGCTTCGCCGCGTCCGGCTCCCTCGCGGGCGGGCCCGCGAGGGCATGGCTGACCGCCGCCTTGGTGACGCTGTCCCTGGCGGAGTTGACGGCCAACTCCGCGGTGTGGGGCCTGTCCATCGCCCTGGCGCCCGAGGAGCGACGCGGATGCTGTCTGGCCGTCTTCGATCTGAGCGTGGCCGGACAGGGCGTCCTCGGCGGTGCTCGTCCTTTGCCTGTCTTCTTCTCAAGGCGCCGCTGGGCAGCGGAAATGTCCACACGTATTTGCTCCACATGTTTCGCGATGACGCATCACGTGGAGTGCGTGGCGATCCTCGAACCTGCGGGCAAGGGGTCCTGACCTGAGCTTTCGTTGTCCTGTGTGCTGCGGGAGCTGGGTGTGCCGAAGCGCTGGACCGGCCGCCTCGGGGGGAGGAGGCCGGTCCGGTGCTTCGGCTCGTCACTGCTCAGGGTGTCTGCCAGCTGTGCGGGGCGTGGAAGGGGTGGGGGCGCCAGGAGGTGGTGCCGGGGGTGGACGCCTGCGCGTCGACGCCGGCCCGGGCGGCACGGCTGAGCAGCAGGGCCGCGAGGGCGGCCAGTTCCTCGTCCGTGGCTTGGCCCTTCTCGATGCGGATGGGGGGCGGGGGAGTGAGCATGGGACCTCCGTCACTGTGGGGCGGCCGTGCCGTCACTGAGGGGGGTTGCCGTGCTTGCGGGCGGGGTGGTCGGCGTGCTTGGTGCGCAGCATCGTTAGTGAGCCGATGAGGACCTCGCGGGTCTCGGCGGGGTCGATGACGTCGTCGACCAGGCCCCGCTCGGCCGCGTAGTAGGGGTGCATCAGTTCCGCCTTGTACTCCTTGACCAGCTCGGCCCGCATGGCTTCGGGGTCCTCGGCCTCGGCGATCCGGCGGCGGAAGATGACGTTGGCCGCGCCCTCGGCGCCCATGACGGCGATCTCGTTGGTCGGCCAGGCGTAGGTGAGGTCGGCGCCGATGGACTGGCTGTCCATGACGATGTAGGCGCCGCCGTAGGCCTTGCGCAGGATCAGGGAGATCCGCGGCACCGTGGCGTTGCAGTACGCGTACAGCAGTTTGGCGCCGTGGCGGATGATGCCGCCGTGCTCCTGGTCGACGCCGGGCAGGAACCCGGGGACGTCCAGGAGGGTGACGATCGGGATGCTGAAGGCGTCGCACATCTGCACGAAGCGGGCGGCCTTCTCGCTGGCCTCGATGTCCAGGACACCGGCGAGCACCCGGGGCTGGTTGGCGACGACGCCCACGACCTGCCCGCCGAGACGGGCCAGCGCGCAGATGATGTTGCGCGCCCAGCGCTCATGGACCTCCAGGTACTCGCCGTCGTCGACGATTTCCTCGATGACCTCCGCCATGTCGTAGGGCCGGTTGCCGTCCGCCGGGACCAGGTCGGCGAGAGTGTCGCAACGACGGTCGTGCGGGTCGTCGCACGGCACCGCGGGCGGGTTCTCCCGGTTGTTCTGCGGGAGCAGGGACAGGAGGTAGCGGACCTCGGCGATGCAGGTCTCCTCGTCGTCATAGGCGAAGTGGCAGACGCCGCTGGTCTCGGCGTGCACGTCCGCGCCGCCGAGGCCGTTCTGGGTGATCTCCTCGCCGGTGACCGCCTTGACGACGTCCGGTCCGGTGATGAACATCTGCGACGTCTCGCGGACCATGAAGACGAAGTCGGTGAGTGCGGGGGAGTAGGCGGCACCTCCGGCGCACGGGCCGAGCATCACCGAGATCTGCGGGATGACACCCGAGGCCTTGGTGTTGCGCTGGAAGATGCCGCCGTAGCCGGCGAGCGCGGTGACGCCCTCCTGGATGCGGGCGCCGGCGCCGTCGTTGAGGGAGACCAGTGGTGCGCCCGACGCGATGGCCATGTCCATGATCTTGTGGATCTTGGTGGCGTGGGCCTCGCCCAGTGCACCGCCGAAGATCCGGAAGTCGTGGGCGTAGACGAACACCGTGCGGCCCTCCACTGTGCCCCAGCCGGTGATCACACCGTCCGTGTACGGCCTCCTGGCCTCCAGGCCGAATCCGGTCGCCCGGTGCCGGCGCAGCTGCTCGACCTCGCGGAACGAGCCCTCGTCCAACAGCAGGCCGATGCGCTCGCGCGCGGTCAGCTTGCCCTTGGCGTGCTGCGCCCGCGTCGCCTTCTCACTGGGGCCGGCCAGCACCTGGCGGCGTATCCCGGCCAGCTCCGCGACGTGGGACCTCATGTCTCCCCCTGATGGGACGGGATGTCAGTTGCCGAGCCGGCGCAGGCCGTTCATCTGGAGCACGGCGAACACCGCGACGACGGCCGCTTGGAGCGGGGTCCACACCGTGCCGACGGTGTTCGGGTCCAGCCAGCCGAAGACCACGGCGGCCACGCTCGCGACCGCCCACAGCAGATTCGCCTCGATGACCACCTTGGTGGCCGCGGTGGACGGCACCGGACGGCCGGCCAGCACGGCGACCAGCGCGCCGTAGACGGTGAGGAACACGCCGATGCCGCGGAGGAAGCCGCTGTCGAGGCCGAGCAGGTCCCCCACCGGGCCGGCGGCGAACAGGTAGATGAGGCCGTTGCCCCCGGTCACGACGGCGTCGAGGCCGAGGAAGAGGCGTAATGGACGCGCGGCCTCCGCGCGCCCCTGGGTCGTCACGGCGCGGGCCGGCGACTGGCTCGTGGTCATGTGGTTCTCCAAAGGTCGGGGGGCGGTTTCCACTTCCGTTCCGGATCGTTCCAGGCAGTGCTGACCAGCGGCTGACGTGCCGCTTACGCGGCGTCGGGACCGGTGGCGTCAGGTGAGTTGGAGGAGGGGAGCGCGCAGGTCACCGGACAGGGCCGGGTCGTGCGACAGGATGGCGCTCTCGACCTGCCGCAGCGCGGGGGAGGGCTCGATGCCGAGTTCGTCGGCGAGGTGGCGGCGCATACGGCGGAACACGTCCAGGGCGTCGGCCTGGCGGCCCGCGCAGTAGAGGGCGATCATCAGCTGCTCGCAGAAGCGTTCCCTGAGCGGGTGGCTCGTGTGGGTCTCGGCGAGTTCGGCCAGGACGGCGGCGTGCCGGCCGAGCCGCAGTTCGGCGTCGAAGCGGAGCTCCATGGCCCGCATGCGGTACTCCTCGTAGCGGGCGCCGGCGAGCTGGCACAGGGTCCCGCCGGTGAAGCCGCCGAAGACCGGCCCCCGCCACATGGCGAGGGCCTGCCTCAGTAACCGCGCCGCCTCCTCCGGTGAGCCGGAGCCGAGGGTCTCGGCCTGGCGGACCGTCCTGACGAACTCGGCGGCGTCCAGCTCCCCCTCGTTGACAGTCAGGCGGTAGCCGGAGGGGTGGATGGTGACGCGCGAGGTGGTGCGGTCGGGCTCCAGGCCGCGCAGCTTACGGCGCAGCCGGCTGACGTGGGCCTGCAGGGCGTTGGCCTGGTTGTCCGGGGCGCCCTCGCCCCACATCTCCTCGACCAGCGCCTCACCGGAGACCGACTGGCCCTCGCTGACCAGCAGCGTCTGGACCAGGGTCCGTTGCAGATCGCCGGAGATCTCGGCCGGCCCCGACGCGGTGCGGATCTGCAGTGCCCCGAGGATCGAGAACCTCAGCATGTTTCCCCCTTGGCGATCAGTGCGGCAGAGAGTGGTCGGGGGCCCGGTCGCGGCGGTCCGTCTCTGCGGCCGAGGCCGCGTGGCGGTCTCCCGGCCGGCTTCCGTCCCGGGGTTTCCTCCCGACCTCATCGTGGCACAGAATAATTCCTTTGGGAAGGTATTTTTCTGCTGAACGAGTCCGAGTGAGGCCGACAAGGGTGCTGACCTGCGGGGTTGCCGGACAGTAGAGGTTAAGCGGAAGGGGTGGTGGTGGATGTGGACGTGTCTGCGCCCCGGCGCACCGCCTGGTGTCGGGCGGTGCGCCGGGGCGCGTGTGTCCGCCGGCGCGGGGGTCACCGACGGTGCGTGCGGCACCGGGGCCGCGCGGCCGGGTGGGGCGGGGCCGCGCCGGAAGCCGGGTGCCGGGGTGTGTACGACGAGCGGAGAGGGCAGGATTCGAACCTGCGTGGGCTTGTGGGCCCGACCGTGAGAATTGTTCTCTGGTCCCCGTTGAGCCGCTCCGGGCACCTCTCCTTGTGTGGCCGGTGGTGCGTGGCCTTTTTTCGCGGAGAGGGCAGGATTCGAACCTGCGTGGGCTTGTGGGCCCGACCGTGAGATTTGTTCTCTGGTCCCCGTTGAGCCGCTCCGGGCACCTCTCCTTGTGTGGCCGGTGGTGCGTGGCCTTTTTCGCGGAGAGGGCAGGATTCGAACCTGCGTGGGCTTGTGGGCCCGACCGTGAGAATTGCTCTCCGGTCCCCGATGAGCCGCTCCGGGCACCTCTCCTCGTTCCCAACTTCCGGTCTCCCGTGCCGTTCACGAGAACAACAGTGGCAGGGAGGTCTGACAAAGTGCTGACGTTTCTCTGACGCGATCTGATAATTCCCGTCCGGTCTTTTCCCACGCCTGTCCTCGGTGCTCTACTCGGGACGACGGAAAACGCTCCCGAAAGGGGAAAACAATGACCGTGACCGCCATGGACAACCCGGTTCTCGAGGCGATACGCACCCATACGTCAAGCGAGAATCCCAGCGCGTTCCTGGCCCTCAACAGCGGAAATGACGTCTTCACCCTGCCCGGTGCCGACGGCGTCGTCGTGTACCGCCGCACGGGCCGGTTCGCCGTCCAGTTCGGCGGCCCCTTCGCCGCGCCCAACGACTACGGCCCTCTCCTGGAGGCCTTCCGCCGGCACGTCCGCGACGAGGGCCGCACCCTGGTCGGCATCCAGCTCCAGCGTGCCGACGCCGAGCACTACGCCCGCAACGGTTTCACCGTCAACCAGGTCGGCGCCTCCTGGGCCGTCGGCCTGCCGGACTTCACACTGCGCGGCACCCGCTTCATGCAGCTGCGCAACAAGATCTCCCGGGCCCGCCGCAACGGCCTGGTCGTCCAGGAGGTCCCCGCCGACGACTGGCAGGACGCGATCGCCGCCATCGACCGGGCCTGGCTCGGCTCCAAGGGCGGCGCCCAGCAACTGGAGTTCCTGGTCGGCCAGATCGGCGGCCCGGCCCAGGCACACCGCCGGCTGTTCACCGGCACCATCGACGGCAGCCCCGTGGCGTACATCTCCTACTCGCCGGTGTACGGCGGCCGGGCCGGCTGGATGCACGACCTGAGCCGGCGCGTCCCGGACGGCTCCCCGGGACTGATGGAGGCCATCAACGCGACCGCCATCGAGGTGTTCCGTTCGGAGGGCGTCGAGTGGCTGCACTTCGGCTTCACTCCGTTCACCGGCCTCGACGCCGGCCACGAGATCGACGGCCACAGCCCGGCGTTCCAGTGGCTGATGCACGCCCTGTGGGCCGAGGGGGCCGCGCTGTACCCGGCGCAGACCCAGCTGTCGTACAAGCAGAAGTGGGCTCCGGACGTGGTCATCCCGGAGTACGTCGCCTTCGACGGCCCGCAGGCCTCGCTGGCGTCCTTCGCCCACGTCTTCCGTGCCTGCAAGGCCTTCTGACGACCCGGGTCACCCTCCCCGCACCGCCCTCACGCGCCACCTTCACGCACCACCCGTCCTACAGAACAGGAGAACCAGCGATGAGCGACAACGAACCCGACACCAGCACCGAAGTCCTCCAGCACACCGTGGTCGAGCGGCTGATGGCCGTCATCGGCGCGCCCGACGACGAGGACGTGGCGCGCGACGCGGACGCCGCCGTCCTGGCGCTCGACGAACGTCTGCGCGCCGAGTCCGCCGCCTGACGGCCGCCGCCGATCAGACCGGCATCAGTGGCACATCAGCGCGGCGCAGCACGCTGGACACGTGTTCGTCCGGTGGTCCCCCGGCGGAGTACCGCACTGTGCTCCGGCGTCCCCGGACCGCCGGGCGGGCACGCCCGCGCGTTCCCGACCGCCCGCGGGAGCACTGTCGACTCGCGGCGCCCGCAGGTCCGCGGGGCAGCGGCGCCGCCGCCCGAACCGGGCACTTCTCCCAAGGAGAGCAACGCATGCAGCGTCCGCACACACAAGAAGCCGGGGCAGCAGCCGCCTCCGCGGCCGGCCCGCGCACCGGCGCCTCGGCGACGTTCGCCGAGCTCCTCAAACGCGTCAAGGCGGAAGGTCTCCTCGACCTCGACCCGCGCTACTACGTGGGCCGTCTCGCGCTCAACACCACCTTGCTGCTGATCGGATTCGCCGCGTTCTTCGCCCTGGGCGACTCCTGGTGGCAGCTGCTGACGGCCCTGTGGATGGGGCTGTGCGGCGGCCAGTCGGCGTTCATGTGGCACGACGCCGGACACAAGGCCATGTTCCGCAGCAAGAAGGCCGCCTCCGCCGTCGGCTACATCCACGCCAACCTCGTCAACGGGGTCAGCTACGGCTGGTGGGTCAACCACCACAACCGGCACCACAGCAACCCCAACCACCTGGACAAGGACCCGGACATCGGTCGGCGCACCGTCATCTTCGACGTCAAGCAGTACCCCAGCCGGCGGGGCACGCAGAAGTTCGTCGTGCGCCACCAGAGCGTGCTGTTCTTCGTGCTGCTCGTCCTGGAGGGCTTCAAGATGCTCCGGACGGCCGTGGTGTCCATCGCGCAGGGCAAGACCAAGCGGCCCGTGCTGGAGTCGTTCCTGCTCGTGCTGCGCGCCGCGGTCTACTGCGCGCTGGTCTTCACGGTGCTCTCGCCGGTCCTCGCCGTCGCGTTCATCCTCGTGCAGCACGCCGCCCTGGGCGTCTACTTCGGCATGATCTTCGCCCCGAACCACAAGGGCATGGACGTCCGCGACGGCGAGGAGGAGACCCTGGACTGGCTGGAGCGCCAGGTCCTCACCTCCCGCAACATCCGCCCGAACCCGGTGGTCGACTTCCTCTACGGCGGCCTCAACTACCAGGTCGAGCACCATCTGTTCCCGGCCATGCCGCAGAAGCACCTGCCGCGCGCCCGGGAACTGACCCGCGCCTACTGCGCCGAGCGCGGGGTGCCCTACCACGAGGTCGGCTTCTGGGCGTCCTACCGGGAGGTCGCCTCCTACCTGCACGAGGTCAGTGAGCCGGTCCGGGCCGGGACCGTGGAGGAGGAGATCAGGCGCCGGGCAGCCCAGGCGGCCTGACCCGACCCGCGCTCCTCGGTCGCCGCCGGTCCGGGACCCCCCACGCTCCGGTCCCGCACGGCCCCGCAC
>NZ_JAKEIO010000027.1 GCF_021474405.1 [Streptosporangium] indianense | reverse complement strand
CAGCCCCCACACCACCCCCGCGACAGAAAGCGCAAACCACGACGTAGCCCTCCGCAACCGCCCGCATACCCCCCGGAATCAGCTCAACCTCTTGACGGGAGGCGACCCGAACGGCTCAGCTTAGAGTTCACTAGTTGGACATAGACGGGGCCTCATCGAAGCGGCCCCGTGCGCAGGAGGTCGTCGTGGAGACTCCGGGGTCGCAGTCGTCGCTGCACCGAGCCAACCTGGAGCGGGTCGTACGAGCCGTGCGCCTCGCCGGCTCCCTCACCCAGGCCGAGATCGCACGGACGACAGGCCTGTCCGCGGCGACGGTCTCCAACATCGTCCGGGAGTTGAAGGACGGCGGCACCGTCGAGGTCACACCGACCTCCGCCGGCGGCCGAAGGGCCCGCAGCGTGTCGCTGAGCGGCGACGCCGGCATCGTCATCGGCGTCGACTTCGGCCACACCCACCTCCGCGTCGCCATCGGCAACCTCGCCCACCAGGTCCTCGCCGAGGAATCCGAGCCCCTCGACGTCGATGCCTCGTCCACCCAGGGCTTCGACCGCGCGGAACAGCTGGTCACACGCCTGATCGAAGCCACCGGCGTGGACCGCTCCAAGATCGCCGGCGTCGGCCTCGGCGTCCCCGGCCCCATCGACGTCGAGTCCGGCACGCTCGGCTCGACCGCGATCCTCCCCGGCTGGACCGGCACCAAGCCCGCCGAGGAGCTCCGCGACCGCCTGGGCGTCCCCGTGCACGTGGACAACGACGCCAACCTCGGCGCCCTCGGCGAAATGGTCTGGGGCAGCGGCCGAGGTGTCCGCGACCTGGCCTACATCAAGGTGGCCAGCGGTGTCGGCGCCGGTCTGGTGATAGACGGCAAGATCTACCGGGGACCCGGCGGCACCGCCGGAGAAATCGGACATATTACACTTGATGAATCCGGCCCGGTCTGCCGCTGCGGCAACCGCGGCTGCCTGGAGACCTTCGCGGCCGCGCGGTACGTGCTCCCGCTCCTCCAGTCCAGTCACGGCACCGATCTGACCATGGAGGGCGTCGTACGGCTCGCACGGGACGGAGACCCGGGCTGTCGTCGGGTGATCGCCGACGTCGGCCGCCATATCGGCAGTGGAGTGGCCAATCTCTGCAACCTTCTGAACCCGAGCCGGGTGGTCCTCGGCGGTGATCTCGCCGAGGCCGGTGAGCTGGTGCTCGGGCCGATCCGGGAGTCCGTCGGCCGCTACGCGATCCCCAGTGCGGCACGCCAGTTGTCCGTTCTCCCAGGCGCCCTCGGCGGCCGTGCGGAGGTGCTCGGAGCGCTCGCTCTCGCCCTCAGCGAGATGGGTGATTCGACCCTTCTTGACGGAACTGCCCCGGCCGCACTGAAGGCGGCCACCCCTGCCTTCACTTAGAGAACGGATGGCACCGTTGCCATCTCGTTAAGGATTTACTTCTTGACGTCGCACGTGTGGCCGAGTTGACTTCCAGCCACCTCGGCCGCAATGTCGCGGCCTCGTCAGGGAGGTTTCTGAAGTGAACACGCGTATGCGTCGCGCCGCTGTTGCCGTTGCCGCCGGTGCGATGGCCGTTTCGCTTGCTGCCTGTGGCAGCGCCAAGGAGTCGGGCGACAAGGCCGATTCCTCCGGGTCCGCCAAGAAGGGCGACGACATCAAGGTCGGCCTGCTCCTTCCGGAGAACGCGACCGCCCGTTACGAGAAGTTCGACCGTCCGCTCATCGAGAAGAAGGTCAAGGAGCTCACCGACGGCAAGGGCGAGGTCGTCTACGCCAACGCCAAGCAGGACGCCAGCACGCAGAACCAGCAGGTCGACACGATGGTGACCAACAAGGTCGACGTGCTGATCGTGGACGCGGTGGACTCCAAGGCCATCGCCGGCTCGGTGAAGAAGGCCAAGGACGCGGGCATCCCCGTCGTCGCCTACGACCGTCTGGCCGAGGGGCCGATCGACGCCTACACCTCGTTCGACAACGTCACCGTCGGCAAGACCCAGGGCGAGGCCCTGCTGAAGGCCCTCGGCGGCAAGGCCAAGGACGGCCAGATCGTCATGATGAACGGGTCCTCCACCGACCCGAACGCCGCCCAGTTCAAGCAGGGCGCGCACTCCGTGCTCGACGGCAAGGTGAAGATCGGCCGCGAGTACGACACCAAGGAGTGGAAGCCGGAGAACGCCAACGCCAACATGGAGGGCGCCATCTCCGCCCTCGGCAAGGACAAGATCGTCGGCGTCTACTCCGCCAACGACGGCATGGCGGGCGGCATCATCACCGCCCTGAAGGCCGCCGGCATCGCCGACGTCCCGGTCACCGGCCAGGACGCCGAGCTCGCGGGTGTGCAGCGCATCGTCACCGGTGAGCAGTACATGAGCGTCTACAAGCCCTACCCGCAGGAGGCGGACGTCGCGGCCGAGATGGCCGTCGCCCTCGCGCAGGGCAAGTCGCTCGACTCGATCGCCAAGGACAAGGTCGACAGCCCGACCAACAAGGCCGTCCCGTCGGTCCTCGTCCCGGTCGTCTCGCTGACCAAGGACAACATCAAGGACACCGTCATCAAGGACGGCATCTACACCGTGAACGAGATCTGCGCGGGCAAGTTCAAGGCCGCCTGCGACAAGGCCGGTCTCAGCTAAGCAGCCGTAAGGTCCCCCGGGGCCACGGGAGTCCGCCCGCGGACTCCCGTGAGCCGCGGACAGGGACCGGCTGCCCCCGAGTTCCTCCGGCGCCCCGCCACATCAGCCCCGCAAGCTATGCGGGGCGCCGGAGTGATCACTCCTCCCACCCTTCTGCACAACCTCCCGCCGGGTCAGGCGGCGAAGGAGATGGTTCACGTGTCCGCTACGCCCGTGCTGGCGTTGCGCGGGGTCTCCAAGCGATTCGGTGCCGTTCAGGCGCTCACCGACGTAGAGCTTGAGGTCCACGCCGGTGAAGTGGTCGCCCTGGTGGGCGACAACGGCGCCGGAAAGTCCACGCTGGTCAAGACGATCGCCGGCGTGCACCCCATCGATGAGGGCCTCATCGAATGGGACGGCAGGTCCGTCCAGATCAACAAGCCGCACGACGCCCAGAACCTGGGCATCGCGACCGTCTACCAGGACCTCGCGCTCTGCGACAACATCGACGTCGTCGGCAACCTCTACCTGGGCCGGGAGATCCGCAAGCGCGGCGTCCTGGACGAGGTGGAGATGGAGCGCCGCTCCCGCGAGCTGCTCGACACGCTGTCGATCCGCATCCCCAGCGTGCGCATCCCGATCGCCTCGCTCTCCGGCGGTCAGCGCCAGACCGTGGCCATCGCCCGTTCCATGCTCGGCGAGCCCAAGCTGGTCATCCTCGACGAGCCCACCGCCGCCCTCGGCGTCGAGCAGACCGCGCAGGTCCTCGACCTGGTCGAGCGGCTGCGCGAGCGCGGCCACGCCGTGATCCTCATCAGCCACAACATGGCCGACGTGAAGGCCGTCGCGGACAAGGTCGCTGTGCTGCGCCTCGGCCGCAACAACGGCGTCTTCGAGGTCAAGTCGACCTCGCAGGAGGAGATCATCTCCGCCATCACGGGCGCCACCGACAACGCCGTGACCCGCCGTGCGGCGCGCACGAACGGGGAGGTTTCCAAGTGAGCATCGACAAGACCTCCGCGGCTCCGGACGAGCACGTCGTGGAGAACCCCGAGGCGGCCAAGGCGGCCGTCACGGTGGTCGACCCCCGGCTGCTGGTCCGCGAGCAGGGCCTCAAGGGCTACGTCAGCGAATTCAAGCGGAAGGTGAAGTCCGGTGACCTGGGCTCCATCCCGGTCGTCATCGGCCTGGCGATCATCTGGCTCATCTTCACGAGCCTGAACTCCAACTTCCTCACCGCGGGCAACCTGTCCGACATGTCCGTCGCCATGGTCGGCACGGGCATGATCGCCGTCGGCATCGTGTTCGTGCTGCTGCTCGGCGAGATCGACCTGTCGGTCGGATCGGTGTCCGGTGTCGCGGGTGCCAGCTTCGCGGTGCTGAACGTCACCAACGGCATGAACGAGTGGCTCGCCTTCGTGCTGTCCATCCTCACCGGCACGGTCGCCGGTGTGCTGCATGGCTTCTTCTTCGCGAAGATCGGCGTCCCCGCCTTCGCCGTCACCCTGGCCGGTCTGCTGTTCTGGAACGGCTTCATGCTCCAGATCCTCGGCGACAACGGCACCATCAACCTCGACCCGGACGGGGTCGTGGCCCAGCTGACCAGCTACTACTTCTCCGACGTGGCCGCCGCGTACGCGCTGGCCGCGGTGGTGACCGCCGGGTTCTTCGTCAGCTCCTTCTTCGGCAACCGGCGCCGCGAGGCCGCCGGCGTGCCCTCCCGGCCGCTGAGTGACACCATCATGCGGACGGTGCTGCTGGCGGTGGTCTCCTTCACCGTCGCCGTCGTCTTCAACCAGTACAAGGGCCTGCCGCTCGCGGTGGTGATCTTCATCGCGGTGCTGCTGGTCACGGACTTCGTGCTGCGCCGTACGTCGTACGGCCGGAAGGTGTTCGCGCTCGGCGGCAGCGTCGAGGCGTCCCGCCGCGCCGGCATCAACGTGGAGATGGTCCGGATCTCGGTGTTCGCGATCTCCGGCACCTTCGCCGCGGTCGGCGGCCTGTTCATCGCCTCCAAGATCGCGGCGGCCAACCAGGGCGCCGGTGGCGGTGACCTGCTGATGAACGCGATCGCCGCGGCGGTCATCGGCGGCACCTCGCTGTTCGGTGGCCGGGGACGCACCTGGAACGCCCTGCTGGGTGTCCTGGTGATCGTGTCCATCCAGTACGGCCTCGCCCTGGAGGGCATCGCCTCTCCGGTGCAGTACATGATCACCGGTGGTGTGCTGCTGGCCACGGTCGTGATCGACGCCGTCACCCGGAAGACGCAGAAGACCGCAGGGCGCGCCTAGCGCTGAGTGACACCTCCTGTGCCCGGTACCCCACAGGTACCGGGCACAGCTGTGTCGTGGCCGTGGCGCACCATGGGTAGAGCCGAACGCGTGACGTACGACGCACAGCCCCGGCGCCGCCCGCAAAGGCGGAACATTAGACTCGACAAGCCCGGCAACAGCTCTACTGCAAGGAGGCACGGGTGCCGCTGCTGACCCGTATCAGGGGACCGCGCGATCTGGACCGGCTCAACCCGGAGGAGCTGAACCAGCTGGCCGAGGAGATCCGGAGCTTCCTCGTCGAAGCGGTCTCCAAGACCGGCGGTCACCTCGGCCCCAACCTCGGCGTGGTGGAGCTCACCATCGCCCTGCACCGGGTCTTCGACTCGCCGAGGGACAAGGTGCTCTGGGACACCGGCCACCAGTCCTACGTCCACAAGCTGCTCACCGGCCGCCAGGACTTCTCGAAGCTGAAGATGAAGGGCGGCCTGTCCGGCTACCCCTCGCAGGCCGAGTCCGAGCACGACGTCATCGAGAACTCGCACGCCTCGACCGTCCTCGGCTGGGCCGACGGCATCGCCAAGGCCAACCAGATCATGAAGCGCGACGACCACGTCGTGGCCGTGATCGGTGACGGCGCGCTGACCGGCGGCATGGCCTGGGAAGCGCTGAACAACATCGCCGACGCCAAGGACCGCCCCCTCGTCATCGTCGTCAACGACAACGAGCGGTCCTACGCGCCGACCATCGGCGGCCTCGCCAACCACCTGGCGACCCTGCGCACCACGGACGGCTACGAGCGCTTCCTGGCCCGCACCAAGGAGGTCCTGGAGCGCACCCCCGTCGTCGGGCAGGCGCTCTACGACACCCTGCATGGCGCCAAGAAGGGCCTGAAGGACTTCATCGCCCCGCAGGGCATGTTCGAGGACCTGGGCCTGAAGTACGTCGGTCCGATCGACGGGCACGACCTGGAGGCGCTGGAGTCCGCGCTCGCCAAGGCCAAGCGGTTCGGCGGCCCGGTCATCGTGCACTGCCTCACCGAGAAGGGCCGCGGCTACCAGCCCGCCCTCCAGGACGAGGCGGACCGCTTCCACGCCGTCGGCAAGATCCACCCCGACACGGGCCTGCCGATCGCCAGCTCCGGCGCCGACTGGACGTCCGTCTTCGGCGAGGAGATGGTCAAGCTCGGCGAGGAGCGCGAGGACATCGTCGCCATCACGGCCGCCATGCTCCAGCCGGTGGGCCTGGACAAGTTCGCCAAGCGCTTCCCGAAACGGGTCTACGACGTCGGCATCGCCGAGCAGCACGGCGCCGTCTCCGCGGCCGGCCTGGCCACGGGCGGCGTGCACCCGGTGTTCGCGGTGTACGCCACCTTCCTCAACCGCGCCTTCGACCAGGTGCTGATGGACGTGGCCCTGCACAAGTGCGGCGTGACCTTCGTCCTCGACCGGGCCGGTGTCACCGGCACCGACGGCGCCTCCCACAACGGCATGTGGGACATGTCGATCCTTCAGGTCGTGCCCGGACTGCGGCTGGCCGCGCCGCGCGACGCCGACCAGGTCCGTGCCCAGCTGCGCGAGGCCGTCGCCGTCGACGACGCACCGACCGTGGTCCGCTTCTCCAAGGGCGCCGTCGGCCCCGCCGTGCCCGCCGTGCGGCGCGTCGGCGGCATGGACGTCCTGCGCGAGCCCGGCACCGACCGGCCGGACGTGCTGCTGGTCTCCGTCGGCGCCCTCGCGCCGATGTGCCTGGAGATCGCCGGCCTGCTCGACAAGCAGGGCATCTCCACGACCGTCGTCGACCCGCGCTGGGTCAAGCCCGTCGACGAGGCCATGGCGCCGCTCGCCGAGCAGCACCGCGTGGTCGTCACCGTCGAGGACAACAGCCGCGTCGGCGGCGTCGGCTCGGCGATCGCGCAGGCGCTGCGCGACGCGGGCGTCGACGTGCCGCTGCGCGACTTCGGCATCCCGCCGCGCTTCCTCGACCACGCCTCGCGTGCGGAGGTCCTGGCGGAGATCGGTCTCACCGCGCCGGACATCGCCCGGCAGGTGACCGGACTGGTCGCCAAGCTGGACGGCCGCTACGAGCGCAGTGCGGCGGACGCCGTGGACGCCGCGCGCGACTGACGGCACCGAAGCGACAGACGCGACGGGCGCGGCCGACACGGCCGAACGGGTTCTGTCTGGGCCGGTTTCCCCACCATGAGGGTGGTGGAACCGGCCCATTGGCGTGAATTGGCCCGTGCCGGGGCATACGGATGGTGCCACCTCTCGATCATGTCGAGGACGACAAGCGTGGGAGGTACCCCGTGAGCAGTACCCTCTTCCGGACGAAGAAGGTCGAGCAGTCCATCCTCGACACCGAGGAACCAGAGCACGCGCTCAAGAAGTCCTTGTCCGCGCTGGATCTGACCGTCTTCGGCGTCGGTGTGATCATCGGTACCGGCATCTTCGTTCTCACCGGCACAGTCGCCAAGAACAACGCGGGGCCCGCGGTGGCCCTGGCGTTCGTGGCGGCCGGCGTCGCCTGCGCGCTCGCCGCGCTGTGCTACGCCGAGTTCGCGTCCACGGTCCCGGTCGCCGGGTCCGCCTACACGTTCTCGTACGCCTCCCTCGGTGAGCTGCCCGCCTGGATCATCGGCTGGGACCTCGTCCTGGAGTTCGCGCTCGGCACGGCGGTGGTGGCCGTCGGCTGGTCGGGGTACATCCAGTCGCTCATGGAGAACGCGGGCTGGACGATGCCCGCGGCTCTGGGAAGCCGTGAGGGCTCCGACGTCTTCGGCTTCGACATCCTCGCCGCCGCGCTGGTCCTCGTCCTCACGGGCATCCTCGTGATCGGCATGAAGCTGTCCGCGCGGATCACGTCGCTCGTCGTCGCCATCAAGGTCACGGTCGTCCTCGTGGTGATCATCGCCGGTGCGTTCCTCATCGAGGGGAAGAACTACGACCCGTTCATCCCGAAGGAGAAGCCGGTGGAGGCGGGGTCCAGTCTCGACTCGCCGCTGATCCAGTTGATGTTCGGCTGGGCGCCGTCCAACTTCGGCGTGATGGGCATCTTCACCGCGGCCTCGGTCGTGTTCTTCGCGTTCATCGGGTTCGACGTGGTGGCCACGGCGGCGGAGGAGACGCGCAACCCGCAGCGGGACATGCCGCGGGGCATCATCGGCTCGCTCATCATCTGCACCACGCTGTACGTCCTCGTGTCGATCGTCGTCACCGGTATGCAGCACTACACGAAGCTGGACGTGGACGCGCCGCTCGCCGACGCGTTCAAGGCCACCGGGCATCCGTGGTTCGCGGGCTTCATCAGCTTCGGCGCCGCCGTCGGCCTGACGACGGTGTGCATGATCCTGCTGCTGGGGCAGACGCGTGTGTTCTTCGCGATGAGCCGGGACGGGCTGCTGCCGCGGTTCTTCTCGCGGGTCCACCCGCGGTTCAAGACGCCGCACCGGCCGACCATCCTGCTCGGTGTGATCATCGCCGTGCTCGCCGGGTTCACGCCGCTGACGGAACTCGCCGCGCTGGTCAACATCGGCACGCTGTTCGCCTTCGTGGTCGTCGCGATCGGCGTGATCATCCTCCGCAAGACCCGGCCCGACCTGCCCAGGGCGTTCCGTACCCCGTGGGTGCCGGTCATCCCGATCCTGTCGGTGTGCGCCTCGCTGTGGCTGATGATCAACCTGCCGGCCGAGACGTGGGTCCGCTTCGCCATCTGGATGGCCGTCGGCTTCCTCGTCTACTTCCTGTACAGCCGCACCCACAGCCGCCTGGCCCGCCAGGAGGCGGGCAAGGAGCAGCCGAGCGTGGGCGGTGGCACGCCGTAGACGGCTGCGGCTCCGCCTTCTCGCCGGGTGGTGGGTCGGGGCCGCGCCGGTGGCCTCCGCCCCAGCTGCGGGCAATCGTGCCGCCAAGGGCGGCGGCACGGGTGGGCGCAGCGGCACTCCGCCGGGTTGCGGACCCGACCGGCCCCAGCCCCGCTCCTACGGGCGGACAGACCGTGGCCCCGCCACCTCCGCCCCCAGCTCCCCGACCCTCCTCCGCAGCTCCCGGTCCGCCGTGATCACCAGGACGGGGCGCTCGCCGGCCGAGGCGACGACCTCGACGATGTGGTCGTCGCCGCTGCCCGGGGCGGACGACACCCGTACCCCGGGCACGGACTCCACCCCGCGCGCCGCCCCCTCCACGACCAGGACGATGTCCACCGGGCCGGCGACGGCCGGAACCCCGTCCGACGCCAGACGGTCCCGCAGCCGTTCCGCCGCACCCCGGCGGTCCCGCCACCAGCCGTCCGGCACCGAACCGATGACGTTCGCGGCGTCGACCACGACGAGAAGAGGTGAGGGCTCGTTCATGTGGCCAGGGTCGCACGGGAGACGGGCCGGGGCGGGGGAGGGCGGGCGCGCCGGGTTGGGGCGGCCGCATAAAGTGAACACGTGAACGGCGACTGGCTCATCCGCGGCCGCGACGGCCGCCTCACCGTCTATCTGCCCTCCGGCGACGCCGTCCTGTGCCGGGCGGAACGCGGCCTCGGCGGCCCCTGGGAGGACGCCCCGCGAACCGTCGGCGGGGCCCAGAAGCTGCACCCGGGGGCGGCGGTCGGACAAGGCACCGACGGCTACGCGCATCTGGCGGCCTGGCGGCCCACCGCCCCGGGCGAGTCCGGGCTCGTGCACTCCACGCACTTCCGCCCCCACCTCGCAGCCCTGGACTGGACTCCCATCGGCCACCCGGACAAGAAGGGCGACCGTACGGGACCGCCCGCCGTGACCGTGGACGGGGCGGGGCGCGGTTATGTCTTCGTCCGCAACGGCAGCGGCGGGGTCAGCCTGCGCAACCAGAAGGTGAAGGGCGGCTGGGGCGGCTGGCTGGACCTCGAAGGGCACGGTGTCGAGGGGGAGTTGGCCCCTGTGACGGGCGAGTCGGGGCTGGTCGAGCTGTACGCCTGTGCGCCCGGCGGGATCCTGCACTGGCGGCAGGAGGGGGACGGCAAGAAGCCCGTGCGGACCGAGGGCGTCGACACCTCCGTCCGTGCGGGCACCCTGCGCGCGCTCGCCACGTCCGCCGAGCACACCACCCTCTTCTTCACCGACGGCTCGGGCGATGTGTGCGCCTGGCGTCCCGGTGAGAAGCCGGTGACCCTGCTGCCCTCCGCCGGTCCGGGACCCGTGTCCGCCGTACGGTGTGTCATCGAGGGGCACGACTGCACCGTGCTCGCACAGCGGTCCGCCAGCGGCCGGGTCGCCTTCGCCGCGTATCCGACCGAGCAGGAGTCGGCCGGCGCCTGGTGGACCGAGTCCGGCCCCCGGCTGCCCGCCGAGGCCGTGGTGTCGGTGGCGCTCGACGAGCACGAGGAGGTCGTCGCCGCCTCTCTCACGCCCTCCACGGGGACCGTGCTGCTCACCCGGCGCAAGGACGAACCGGGGCTCGCACTGGAGGCCTGGAGGGAGCTCTGAACCCTTCCGGTAAGCGGAACAGAGTCCTTCATTCCGTGGTTCTTGTCGCTCCAGACACCTGAGATGTGTCAAGGGTTGCACAGATGTGTACGTGACAAGGCGCACCTTTGGTGAACATGGTCAATAAGTGAAGGTCTTGTTAGCCTCCTCGGACTTGTTCGATTTTCCTCGGGGGGCCGGTTGCTGCTGCGTCTGGCTGACGCCGTGGCAACGGGGTTGGGAATGATGTCGTGAGCAGATCCTCCACGGTGGATCTTGTCGTTGTCGGACTCGGTTACGTGGGCCTGCCGTTGGCCAGGTCGGCCGCGGCCGCGGGCCTGAGGGTGGTCGGTCTCGACCGCAGCCGACGGGTGGTCGACGGACTGAACGCCGGCCGTTCACATGTCGACGACATCACCGACGCCGAAGTGCGGGCCATGCTGGAGCAGGGCTTCGAGGCCGTCGACCGGGCCGATGTGATCGCCGACACCGCCGCGGTCGTGGTGTGTGTTCCCACGCCGCTCACCGACCACGGCGCCCCGGACCTCGGTGCGGTGCACGCCGCCGTCGACGACATCGCCGCGCACCTCACCGCCGGCACGCTCGTCGTGCTGGAGTCCACGACGTACCCCGGCACGACCGACGAGGTCGTCCGGCCGCGCCTGGAGGCCGGCGGGCTCACCGTCGGCGTCGACTTCCACCTCGCCTTCTCCCCGGAGCGCATCGACCCGGGCAACCCCTCCTTCGGCCTGGAGAACACCCCCAAGGTCGTCGGCGGCATCACGGCCGACTGCACCAAGGCCGCCCGCGCCCTCTACGAGCGGTTCGTGAACCGGGTCGTCGAGGCCAAGGGCACCCGCGAGGCCGAGATGGCCAAGCTGCTGGAGAACACGTACCGGCACGTCAACATCGCCCTCGTCAACGAGATGTCGATGTTCTGCCGGGAGATCGGCGTCGATCTGTGGGACGCCATCCGGTGCGCCTCCACCAAGCCGTTCGGGTTCGCGCCGTTCTACCCCGGTCCGGGCGTCGGCGGGCACTGCATCCCGATCGACCCCAACTACCTCTCGTACAAGGTGCGTTCGCTGGGCATCCCGTTCCGGTTCGTGGAGCTGGCGCAGGAGATCAACCAGCGGATGCCCGTGCACGTGGTGAACCGGGCCGCCGACCTGCTCAACGACCAGGGCAAGGCCGTGCGCGGCTCGCGGGTCCTGCTGCTCGGCGTGACCTACAAGCCGGACATCTCCGACCAGCGGGAGAGCCCGGCCCTGGCCGTCGCGGAGAACCTCCTCGCGCGCGGTGCCGAGCTCGTCTACTTCGACCCGCGGGTCGAGGACTGGCACGTCGCCGGTGCGCCCGTGGAGCGGGCCGAGGACTACCTCGCCGCCGCCGAGGCCGCCGACCTGACGATCCTGCTCCAGCCGCACCGCGAGATCGACCTCGACGAGCTCGCCGACCGGGCCCGGGCCCTCTTCGACACCCGGGGCAAGTCCGCCGACCACCCGCGGGTGGTCAAGCTGTGACTTCCGAAGATACGTACATACCCGGGGCCGTCGACTCCGGTGGGCGCCGAGCGCACCGCAAGCGGCGGCACCTGAAGGTCTCGTACTTCGTCTTCCTGGGCCTGGCCGCGCTGATCGCCACCCGGCTCGACGCCGGCTCCCTCCACCTGTACTCGATGGGTGCCATGGGCCTGCTGGCCCTGAAGATGTTCGGCGCCCTCTTCTACCGTCCCGCCAAGGCCGGGCGGGAGGAACTGGAGTACCTGGAGAACGCCTGGGTCACCGCGGTCATCCCGATCTACAACGAGGATCCGGTGATGTTCGAGCAGGGCATGCGCAGCCTCCTCGCGCAGAGCCGCCTGCCCAACGAGATCCACATCATCGACGACGCCAGCGCCAACGACTCGGGCATCCGGGCCGCGAAGAAGCTGCGCCGCGAGTTCGAGGCCAAGGGCGTCAAGTACACCGTCAGCGTCCAGCCCGAGAACAAGGGCAAGCGCGAGGCACTGGCACTCGGCTTCGAGGCCGCCCCGTACTCCGACATCTTCCTGTGCGTCGACTCGGACACCGTGCTGTCCCGGGACACCGTGCGCGAGCTGCTGCTGCCGCTGGCCGACGAGAAGATCATGGCCTCCACCGGCATGGTCCTCGCGCTCAACCACGACAGCAACATCTTCACCCGCCTCCAGGACCTGCGCTACGGCAACTCGTTCCTCTTCGAGCGGGCCGCCTACTCCCGGCTGAAGTCGGTCCTGTGCTGCTGCGGCGCGCTCTCCGCGTACCGCGGCACGCTGGTGCGCAAGTACCTGCCGGACTTCCTCAACCAGCAGTTCCTGGGCAAGCCGGCCGTCTTCGGTGACGACCGCCGCATGACCAACTACTGCCTGATGGAAGGCCAGGTCGTGTTCCAGGAGACCGCCGTCGGCTACACGGCCGTCCCCGAGAAGCTGCCGCACTTCCTGCGCCAGCAGGTGCGCTGGAACAAGTCCTTCTTCCGCGAGTCGCTGTGGGCGTTCCGGCACCAGAAGAAGTACCGGCCCGCCTTCTGGCTCACCTGCATGGAACTCGCCCTGTGGCTGGTCTTCGGCTCGGCGATGTTCTACTCGATGGTCATCCTGCCCATCATGAAGCCCGCCCAGTTCGTCAACCACATCGGCGACTACCTGGTCTTCATGGTGCTGATGGGCTACCTGCGCAACGTGCGCTACCTCGACTTCCCGCGGCGCGGGATGGGCTTCGTCAAGCGGTTCGGCATGTTCCTGCTCGCGCCGATCTACGGCGTGATCCAGCTGACGCTGCTGACCCCGCTGCGCTTCTACGCCCTGTTCACGCTCCACAAGGGCAGTTGGGGCACCCGCCAGGGCGGTGTCGAGGTGTCCGTCGCCGGGGACCACGAGAGCGACGTGACGGAGATCTTCGAGGAAGAGGACCCGTACTCCGACAAGAAGGTCACCGAGACGCTCCAGTTGATGCGTCTGGAGGGCGTGGCGCTGCGCACCCGGCCCCGGCCGACGGGCGGCATCCCCTCCCAGCCGCAACCGATCCCCGGCTACCACGAGGAGCACCACGCGGCCGTCCCGCAGCAGCGCGTGAGCTGGGGGGCGCCGGAGCCGGCCGGTCAGCAGCAGTGGCAGGGCGGCGGCCACCCCGGGCACCACGACCCGTATCAGCAGCAGTACCCGGGCCAGGGCGGCCACGTCCCGCAGCAGGGTGGCTATCCGCACCAGGACCCGTCGTGGCCGCAGGGCCAGGGCCAGGGGCAGGGCTACGGGCAGGGCGGCTGGTAACGCCGCGGGAGAGAACGGAGAGAGGGGCGGCCGGGGGGCCGCCCCTCTCTTGTGCGTCCGGACGCCGGGCGTGCGGGCCCGGGCCTCAGGCGTAGGAGGCCATCGCTTCCTCGACCGTCAGCACCGGGATGTCCCGGTCGTCGATCGCCTTCATCAGCGTCTCCAGGCCCGCCTTGCCGATCTCCGTGCTCGTGGCGGGGGCGCCGTCGACGACCTTGTGCAGGCACAGGATCAGCCAGTCGCCGCTGTTGACGCACCGGTCGAGCCGGCCGCCCGCGCCCGTCAGCTTCGACAGGGCCGTACCGCCGATCCCCGTGCCGTCGTTGATGCCCGTCAGCGCCTTGAGGCGGTACGGCATCGCCGGGGCGAACGACTCGATCGTCTCGGAGACGATCGACCGGGCCGTGGTGAAGTGCCGGCTCGCGATCTGGTCGACCGGGACCCCGTCGGACGTCTTCTGGAACGCGCCGTGCGGATACGCGAAGTGCTCACTGGTGAAGCCGTTGGACACCAGCCACTCGCGCAGCTTGCGGAAGTCGTCGTCGGCCTGCTCCGCGGTGAGCTTGGGGTAGCTGGCCGTGTGGACGGCGTTCGCGTACGAGTGGCCGCCCATCTCCCAGCCCGAGAAGTCCTGCATCGACCGCATCTGGTTCAGCGTCAGGAAGCTGCCGGTGCCGATGGCGTCGGCGATGTTGTAGACCGTGCCGGGGAAGCCGAAGCGGTCCATGACCGGCCGGGCCAGGTCGTGGACCGACTTGTGGGAGTCGTCGAAGGTGATGGAGACGACGCCCTTGGGGAAGACCGAGACGGTGTCCGGTATCAGCTCGACCGCCTGCAGCCGGTAGGTCACCGGGCCGCCCGCGTCGTCGTACACGGCGAACGACATGTCGGTGAAGCCGGTCTTCGTGGACGGCTTGCCGTCGGCGCCGATGGAGTACGTGCCGGCCGCCGCGTTGACGTCGGCCCACTGGAGGTGGACGGTCACCCACTCCCCGGACTGGACGTAGTTGGCCGAGGTCTTGGAGTGGACGTGGTGGGTCCAGGCGAAGTGGTTCGCCAGGGAGCCGCTGCCCAGGTAGAAGACGAGCTTGGCCAGGTTCGTCACGTCCTCGACGCGGAAGACCAGCCGGATCATCTTGCCCGTCAGGCTCATCGCCGGCATGCCCGTCTTGCGGACGTAGCTCTGCTTGCCGTTGCCGCCCGTGGTCACCCGCACCGACTGGGTGCCGCGGACGAAGACGGACGTGTCGTTCGCCTCGGCCGACGCCGTGCCCGCCCCTCCGGGCGTCCAGCCGTGGCCGGACTGGAACTGCTGGGACCAGGTGGCCCGGCGGTACTTGGGGCGGCGCCCCGAGGGGGCGTAGAGGGGAGGCGTGGTGAGGCCGCCGATGCCTCCCGCTGCGGCCGGGGCGGCGGCGGGCTGCGCCACCACCTTGCCCAGCCACGCGCCGCCGCCGGCCATGGCGACGCCTCCCGTGCCGCCCATCAGCAGGGCGGAGCGCCTGCTCACCACCGGCTTGTCCTCCGTCGCCTCCGCCGCGTGCCTGTGGGCGCCGGACCGCCTTTTCCTCACCGGGACTCCCGAACCGTGTCGAAGTAGTTCATGCCCTCGTCGGTGAAGCCGTCGACAGCGGACTGCACTTGCTTCGCCGACAGGGTCTCGTTCGCGTTGTAGTAGAGCCAGTCCACCTTCATGTCCCAGGCGCGCTCGCCCTTGAACGGCAGGTCGATGAACCAGTGGTTGAAGTTCACGGACATGTCCGCGCGTGGGGCGTACTTGCCGTTGCTGAGGAAGAGCTTCCTGCCGTCGAGCCAGTAGGCGACGACGCCGTCCTTCACCCGGATCAGCACGGTGTGCCAGGTGTCGAGGCTCTTGTTGGTGGTCTTGTACACCCGGTCGTTCGTCTTGTGGTCGAACCAGGTCACCGTGTCGAGCTTGGGGCCGGGCCGGCCCCAGCCGCCGTTCGGCATGTACTCGTTGTCCAGCTCGCTGTACGTCGAGCCCTTGCCGCCGATGGTGTAGAAGGTCTGGTTGACGTGGTCGCCGCTGTCCCCGGTGGCCGGCTCGTCGCTGAAGTGGATGCGCGCCGCGTAGGTGCCGTCGCGGAACTTGCTCGCGGCCGTGCCGAGGCTCGCCTGCTTCGTCCCGGCCTTGGTGCCGTCCGTGCTCGCCCGCAGGTTGAGCACCTGGCCGTCGGCGTGGGAGCCCTCGGCGGTGGGGAAGCTGACGCCGCTCGCGGACCAGGTGTTCTCCACGCCCGGGCCGCCCTTGCTGGTGCGGACCAGCCAGCCGTGCTTGAACAGGGCCGGGTCCTTGGGGCCCTGGTACGTGAAGTCGTCGAACAGCACGCCGGAGGGCTGGGCGGGCAGCGGCTCGGGTGCGGTCTTCGCCGCCGTCTTCTTCTCGTCGCTCGCCTCGGTGCCGTCCGGCTCCTCACCCCAGACGAGGACGCCGCGCTTGTAGGCGGTGACCTTCTCCGCCGCCTTGTAGCTGGTCATCTCCGCGTCGAAGGAGCGGTCGTCGGACTGCTTCAGCTTCTTGTGGTCGGTGCGGAAGAGCTGGAGGTCGATGCCCTTGCTGTTGGCGCCCGAGTCGAGGCTGCCCGCCGCTGCCGTGAAGCGGACCTCCAGGTAGTGGTCCGCGGTGTCGGTGGCCTGGTCCATCGCCACGATCCGGCCGGCCACGTTCGAACAGCCGAAGACTGCGTTGACACAGTTGAAGGCGTACGAAGCGTCGTCGTCGGCGGTGAACCAGTACCGGAGCGTCACATCGCTCAACGGCAGTGACTTCCCGGTGTCGTTGAAGACCTCGAAGGACGGCTTGGCCGCCGCGGCCGTCGCCGGGGTGTCGGTCCGGTAGCGGACCCTCAGCTCGGGCGGGTCCGGGTTCGCGGCCTTCCACACGGGATACAGCGCGGTGCCGCCGGCGGCGACGACCGCCACGAGGAGCAGGAGCCTGATCTTGGGCCAGACCCGGCGTCGGGGTGTTCGGCGACGAGGGGACGCCACGCAGGACTCCTTCGAGGACACCCTGCGGTCCGGGGTGGAGACCGTCAGAGTCAGGTAAACAATGGTCGGATTGTGTGAGGATCCTATCTGTGGCGGCATGCAGAAAGGGGGGCGGGTGCACGGATTGTTACCGTACGCCCCACCCCCCTCAGGGGTAACGCGTTACGCCGGGACGCTCGCGACGCCCTGCGCCAGGAACCTCTTGCCGTTCACGCGCTCGGAGACACCCTCGCGGTCCAGGTACGGCGTGATGCCGCCCAGGTGGAAGGGCCAGCCGGCGCCCGTGATGAGGCACAGGTCGATGTCCTGCGCCTCGGCGACCACACCCTCGTCGAGCATGATGCCGATCTCCTGCGCCACCGCGTCGAGCACGCGCTCGCGGACCTGCTCCTCCGTCAGGACGGTGTCGCCCTGCTTCAGCAGCGCGGCGACCTCGGGGTCCAGCTCCGGCTTACCGGAGTCGTAGACGTAGAAGCCGCGCTTGCCCGCCTTGACGACGGCCGCGAGGTTCGGAGAGACCGTGAAGCGGTCCGGGAAGGCCCGGTTGAGGGTCTCCGAGACGTGCAGGCCGATCGCCGGGCCGACCAGCTCCAGCAGCACCAGCGGGGACATCGGCAGCCCGAGCGGCTCGACGGCCTTCTCGGCGACCTCGACCGGGGTGCCCTCGTCGATGACGTTCTGGATCTCGCCCATGAAGCGGGTCAGGATGCGGTTCACGACGAACGCCGGGGCGTCCTTGGTGAGCACCGCGGTCTTCTTCAGCTTCTTGGCGACGGCGAAGGCCGTGGCCAGCGAGGCGTCGTCGGTCTTCTCGCCGCGCACGATCTCCAGCAGCGGCAGGACCGCGACCGGGTTGAAGAAGTGGAAGCCGACGACCCGCTCGGGGTGCTTCAGCTTCGAGGCCATCTCCGAGACGGAGAGGGAGGAGGTGTTCGTCGCGAAGATGGCGTGCGCCGGGGCGACCGCCTCGACCTCCGCGAACACCTGCTGCTTGACGCCGATCTCCTCGAAGACCGCCTCGATGACGAAGTCGGCGTCCGAGAAGCCCTCGGCCTTGTCCAGCACACCGGACACCAGCGCCTTGAGGCGGTTGGCCTTGTCCTGGTTGATGCGGCCCTTGCCGAGCAGCTTGTCGATCTCGGCGTGGACGTAGCCCACACCCTTGTCGACGCGCTCCTGGTCGATGTCGGTCAGCACGACCGGCACCTCCAGGCGGCGCAGGAACAGCAGCGCGAGCTGGCTGGCCATCAGACCGGCGCCGACGACACCGACCTTGGTGACCGGGCGGGCCAGGCTCTTGTCCGGGGCACCGGCCGGGCGCTTGCCGCGCTTCTGCACCAGGTTGAACGCGTAGATGCCGGAGCGCAGTTCGCCGCCCATGATGAGGTCGGCGAGGGCCTTGTCCTCGGCGTCGTAGCCCTGCTGCAGGTCGCCGTTCTTGGCGGCGCTGATGATGTCCAGGGCGCGGTAGGCGGCCGGGGCGGCGCCGTGCACCTTGGAGTCCGCGATGAAGCGGCCCTTGGCGACGGCCTGGTCCCAGGCCTCGCCGCGGTCGATCACCGGGCGCTCGATCTCCAGCTCGCCCTTGAGGACGGCCGCGGTCCAGATCAGCGACTGCTCCAGGAAGTCCGCGCCCTCGAAGATCGCGTCGGCGATACCGAGCTCGAAGACCTGCTTGCCCTTGAGCTGCTTGTTCTGGTTGAGGCTGTTCTCGATGATCACCGAGACGGCCTTCTCGGGGCCGATCAGGTTCGGCAGCAGCGTGCAGCCGCCCCAGCCGGGGACCAGACCGAGGAAGACCTCGGGCAGCGAAAACGCCGGCACGGCCGCGGAGACGGTGCGGTAGGTGCAGTGCAGACCGACCTCGACACCGCCGCCCATCGCGGCGCCGTTGTAGTACGCGAAGGTCGGCACGGCCAGCTTGGAGAGCCGCTTGAAGACCTCGTGGCCGCCCTTGCCGATGGCGAGCGCGTGCTCGCGCTCCTTGAGGATCTCCACGCCCTTGAGGTCGGCGCCGACCGCGAAGATGAACGGCTTGCCGGTGATGCCGACGCCGGTGATCTCGCCGTCCGCCGCCTCCTTCTCGACCTGGTCGATCGCGGCGTTCAGGTTCGCCAGCGAGGCCGGGCCGAAGGTGGTCGGCTTGGTGTGGTCGTGGCCGTTGTCCAGGGTGATCAGGGCGAAACGGCCCGCACCCAGCGGCAGGTCGAAGTGGCGTACGTGCGCACTCGTGACGACCTCGTCCGGGAACAGCTCGGAAGCCTGCTTCAGAAGCTCGGCGGTGGTGCTCACTTGTCCCCCTCGAAGTGCGGGTTCTCCCAGATGACCGTCGCGCCCATGCCGAAGCCGACGCACATGGTGGTCAGGCCGTAGCGGACGTGCGGCTGCTCCTCGAACTGGCGGGCCAGCTGCGTCATCAGACGGACGCCGGAGGAGGCCAGCGGGTGGCCGAACGCGATGGCGCCGCCGTACTGGTTGACGCGCTCGTCGTCGTCGGCGATGCCGTAGTGGTCGAGGAAAGCCAGGACCTGGACGGCGAAGGCCTCGTTGATCTCGAACAGGCCGATGTCGGAGATCGACAACCCGGCCTGGGCCAGCGCCTTCTCCGTCGCCGGGATCGGGCCGTAGCCCATGACCTCCGGCTCGACGCCCGCGAAGGAGTAGGAGACCAGGCGCATCTTCACGGGGAGGTCGTGCTCCCGCGCGAAGTCCTCGGAGGCGATGAGCGAGGCGGTGGCGCCGTCGTTCAGACCGGCCGCGTTACCGGCGGTGACCCGGCCGTGGACGCGGAACGGGGTCTTCAGGCCCTGGAGGTTCTCCAGGGTCGTGCCCGGGCGCATCGGCTCGTCGGCGGTGACCAGGCCCCAGCCCGTCTCGCCGGCCTCGGCGTTGGTGCGGCGGACCGAGACCGGCACCAGGTCGGCCTGGATCTTGCCGTTGGCGTACGCCTTGGCGGCCTTCTCCTGGGAGCGCACGGCGTACTCGTCGGCGCGCAGCTTGGTGATCTGCGGGTAGCGGTCGTGCAGGTTCTCCGCGGTCATGCCCATGAAGAGGGCGGACTCGTCGACCAGCTTCTCGGAGACGAACCGGGGGTTGGGGTCCACGCCCTCGCCCATGGGGTGGCGGCCCATGTGCTCGACACCGCCCGCGATGGCGATGTCGTAGGCGCCGAAGGCCACGGAACCGGCGACCGAGGTGACGGCGGTCAGAGCGCCGGCGCACATGCGGTCGATGGAGTAGCCCGGCACGGACTGCGGCAGACCCGCGAGGATCCCGGCGGTGCGGCCGATGGTCAGGCCCTGGTCACCGATCTGCGTGGTCGCGGCGATGGCGACCTCGTCGATCTTCTTCGGGTCGAGTCCGGGGTTGCGGCGCAGCAGCTCCCGGATCGCCTTCACGACGAGGTCGTCGGCACGGGTCTCGTGGTAGATGCCCTTCGGGCCCGCCTTGCCGAACGGGGTGCGGACGCCGTCGACGAAGACGACGTCCCTGACGGTACGAGGCACGATGGCTCTCCTCCAGGGTCAGGATCTGCATTGCTGCTGCGATGCGCTGAGCGCGCGCTCAGGCCCATGCTACTTATGGGTAACGTAGCTGCACAGTCCTGGCGGGTGGAGCGGTGAAGGTCACACCTTCGGGGGTGACGTGGACCCTCTCGGCGTCAGTAGCGGCGTAGGCACGGGGTGTGATCCGGCCGCGTCCGCGTCCCCGGGTGATCACGGAGAACAACGTCCGGGGCCACGCCGCTCCAAAACCGTGCACGTCATGGCTCATCGCCGACAGCGTCGGATGCGTCAGCCGGCACAGCTGTGAGTCGTCCCAGGCCTCCAGCGCCACGTCCTCCGGCCCCCGCAGCCGCCCTCGGAAGATCTTGGCGTGATCTCGACGTCGCTGTTCCGCTTCAAGGGCCCCTTCGGAACCCACGGGGAGACGATCCCGGCGGGAGCGATCCTGGTGATCGTCCCCACCTCGGTCGTGTTTCATGACGCCCCGAGGGGCGCGGGGCTGTGTCGAATGCGGCTCCGCCGCGTCGGCGCGACAAGCCGAAGACCACCCGCAGCCGCCGCACGACGAGAAACCCGACGGCGGCTAGGCCTCCTTGACGGACAGCGCCTCCACGAGCACCGGTGTGACCTGCTCCACCTGCCACGGCCGAGCCCCGTGTCCGGCCAGGGCCGTGGCCACCGACTCCGCGTCCACGACCGCCGGAGGCTCCCAGCACACCCGCCGCACCGTGTCCGGGGTGATCAGGTTCTCCTGCGGCATGTTCAGCTGTTCGGCCAGCGCCGTCACCCCGGCCCGGGCCGCGGACAACCGTGCCGCGGCCGCGGGATCCTTGTCGGCCCAGGCGCGCGGCGGCGGAGGGCCGACCACCGGCTGCCCCGGCTGCGGCAACTGCGCCTCGCTCAGCGCCTTCGCCCGGTCCACCGCCGCCTGCCACTGCTCCAGCTGCCGCTTGCCGACGCGGTGGCCGAATCCGTTCAGCGCGGCCAGCGCGTGCACATTGGCCGGAACCGCCAGCGCGGCCTCGACGATGGCCGCGTCCCCGAGCACCTTGCCGGGCGAGACGTCCCGCCGCTGCGCGATCCGGTCCCGGGTCTGCCACAGCTCCCGTACGATCGCCAGCTGGCGCCGCCGGCGCACCTTGTGCATGCCGGACGTACGCCGCCACGGGTCCTTGCGGGGCTCGGGCGGGGGAGCCGAGGCGATCGCGTCGAACTCCTGGCGGGCCCATTCGAGCTTGCCCTGCCGGTCCAGCTCCTTCTCCAGCGCGTCGCGCAGGTCGACGAGCAGCTCGACGTCCAGCGCCGCGTAGCGCAGCCAGGGCTCGGGCAGGGGCCGGGTCGACCAGTCGACCGCGGAGTGGCCCTTCTCCAGGGCGTAGCCCAGCACGCTCTCAACCATCGCGCCGAGGCCGACCCGGGGGAACCCGGCGAGCCGCCCGGCCAGCTCCGTGTCGAACAGGCGGGTGGGCACCATGCCTATCTCGCGCAGGCAGGGCAGGTCCTGGGTGGCGGCGTGCAGCACCCATTCGACGCCGGACAGGGCGTCACCGAGGGCGGACAGGTCGGGGCAGGCCACGGGGTCGATCAGGGCCGTCCCCGCGCCCTCGCGGCGCAGCTGGACGAGGTAGGCGCGCTGCCCGTAGCGGTAGCCGGACGCGCGCTCGGCGTCGACGGCGACGGGCCCGGTCCCCGCCTCGAAGGCGGCGATCACCCGGGCCAGGGCGGTCTCGTCGGCGATGACGGGCGGAATGCCCTCACGCGGCTCCAGCAGAGGGATCGGCGCCTCCGTAACAGAAGATCCGCCGTCGTCCGGAGGGGCGCCTCCGGTGGTTCGCAGTGGGCTGTCTGCTGCGGTGTCGTGGGCGTCGGTCACCTGTCAAGGGTATCCATGTATGGACAGCGCCCGCCGACGGAACGTTCCGTCGGCGGGCGCCGGGGGGTCGCAAACCAGTCATGTCGGGGAAGCGGCGGGTTCACGAACCGTGAGTGACGTGAACGGGGCCGGCGGCCGGTCCCGCGTCACGTAGGAGAAGGGTCACGAAGGGCCGGTGTGGAGCGGGTCAGTGGATGATTCCGGTCCGCAGCGCCACCGCGACCATGCCGGCGCGGTCGCCCGTGCCGAGCTTGCGGGCGATGCGGGCGAGGTGGCTCTTGACGGTCAGGGCGGACAGGCCCATCGAGACGCCGATCGCCTTGTTCGACTGGCCTTCCGCGACCAGTCGCAGCACCTCGACCTCACGGCCGGACAGTTCGCGGTAGCCGCCCGGGTGGCTCGGGGCACCCGGGGGGCGGCGGTGCAGGCGGGCGGCGGCGGCACCGATGGGGGCGGCGCCCGGCCGGGTGGGGAGCCCGACGTTGGTGCGGGTGCCGGTGACGACGTAACCCTTCACGCCGCCGGCGAGTGCGTTGCGCACGGCGCCGATGTCGTCGGCGGCGGAGAGGGCGAGCCCGTTGGGCCAGCCCGCGGCGCGGGTCTCCGACAGCAGCGTGAGGCCGGAGCCATCCGGCAGGTGGACGTCTGCGACACAGATGTCGCGGGGGTTGCCGATGCGGGGACGAGCCTCCGCGATGGACGAGGCCTCGATGACGTCGCGCACACCGAGCGCCCACAGGTGGCGGGTGACGGTGGAGCGGACGCGCGGGTCGGCCACGACCACCATGGCGGTCGGCTTGTTCGGGCGGTAGGCGACCAGGCTTGCGGGCTGCTCGAGGAGAACGGACACCAGGCCTCCTGGGGTGCGGGACGGGGCCGGCTCGGGGGGATGAAGCCGGGACGAACCGTGCTTTCAAGGTCACAGTCGTCTTCGGCACCAAACCCGTCCGCCTTTAGAGAATGATCACGATTCGGTGATAACAATCCGTGCAATTCGGACACGCGGTCGATCATTCGAAGGCCGGACGGTTTCGGTCTGCGTCGGTACGCGGTCGAAAGTGGCCGTATCGACAAAGTGATTCGGCCAAGAGGGGTACTCAGGTGTGATCGTCGACCGGACATGGTTGACCGCCCCGCACAAGGTCGATCAGTGCGGGGCGGTCAGAGGTCGTTCAGGCAGGTCAGAGGCGGGTCAGCGGGACTGCGGACCCCGTCGCTGCGGCAGCGTCACCACCGAGGCGTCGCCGGGGACGGCCGGGGGGAGCCCCGCGATCTGGGCGAGCAGATCGCACCAGGCCGCCAGGTGCGCCGCCGTGTCCGGGACGCCGCCCAGGCCCTCGCGCGGCGTCCAGGACGCGCGGATCTCGATCTGCGAGGCAGCCGGGCGCGCCGACAGCCCGCCGAAGTAGTGGGAGCTCGCGCGTGTGACGGTGCCGCTCGGCTCTCCGCCGGTCAGCCCCCGGGCCTGGAGGGCGCCCGTCAGCCAGGACCAGCACACCTCCGGCAGCAGCGGGTCCGCCGCCATCTCCGGCTCCAGCTCCGCGCGCACCAGCGTCACCAGCCGGAACGTGCCCCGCCAGGCGTCGTGCCCGGCCGGGTCGTGCAGCAGCACCAGCCGGCCGTCGGCCAGGTCCTGGTCGCCGTCGACGACCGCGGCCTCCAGCGCGTAGCTGTGCGGAGCGAGCCGCTTCGGCGGGGGTGTCGGCTCGACCTCGATCTGGGGCCGCAGCCGCGCCGCCTTGAGCGCGTCGACGGCGGCCCGGAAGGGCAGTGGGGCGGAGCCCGCCTCCCGCCGGTCGTTCTCGGTGTCCTTCGCTTCGTCCATTCCGCCAGCGCCGTCCGACAGTCGTCCCTGAGCCGCAGCCATGCGGGAAGATTACGGGGACCCGAGCCGAGGTGCGGGGCTAGACACCCCGCACCTCTCCAGGGGCTGAATCATGCCGTTCCACGCCGTGCGAAACTTGGCCCCGTGAGTGCCAACGACGCCCCCCGGGCCCAGCAGCCGTCCGCCACGTACGACTCAGCCTTCCTCAAGGCCTGCCGGCGCGAGCCCGTACCGCACACACCGGTGTGGTTCATGCGACAGGCCGGGCGCTCACTGCCGGAGTACCGCAAGGTGCGCGAGGGCATCCCGATGCTCGAGTCCTGCATGCGGCCCGAGCTGGTCACCGAGATCACGCTGCAGCCGGTGCGCCGGCACGGCGTGGACGCGGCGATCTACTTCAGCGACATCGTCGTCCCGCTCAAGGCCATCGGCATCGACCTCGACATCAAGCCCGGCGTCGGCCCGGTCGTCGAGCGTCCCGTCCGCACCCGCGCGGACCTCGCGCAGCTGCGCGACCTGACCCCCGAGGACGTCTCCTACGTCACCGAGGCCATCGGCCTGCTGACCGGCGAGCTCGGCGCCACGCCCCTCATCGGCTTCGCCGGCGCCCCCTTCACCCTCGCCAGCTACCTCGTCGAGGGCGGCCCGTCCCGCACGTACGAGAACGCCAAGGCGATGATGTACGGCGACCCGGAGCTGTGGGCCGACCTGCTGGACCGTCTCTCGGACATCACCGCCGCGTTCCTGAAGGTGCAGATCGAGGCGGGCGCCTCGGCGGTCCAGCTGTTCGACTCCTGGGCCGGCGCGCTGGCCCCCGTCGACTACCGCCGATCGGTGCTGCCGGCCTCGGCGAAGGTCTTCGAGGCCGTCGCCGGCTACGGCGTCCCGCGCATCCACTTCGGCGTCGGCACCGGCGAGCTGCTGGGCCTCATGGGCGAGGCCGGCGCGGATGTCGTCGGCGTCGACTGGCGCGTCCCGATGGACGAGGCCGCCCGCCGGGTCGGTCCCGGCAAGGCGCTCCAGGGCAACCTCGACCCGACGGTGCTGTTCGCCCCGACGGAGGCCGTCGAGGCCAAGACCCGCGAGGTCCTGGACTCGGCGAAGGACCTCGAGGGGCACGTCTTCAACCTGGGCCACGGCGTCATGCCGTCCACGGACCCGGACGCCCTGACGCGGCTGGTCGAGCACGTGCACACG
This sequence comes from [Streptosporangium] indianense, assembly GCF_021474405.1. Classification (GTDB taxonomy): domain Bacteria; phylum Actinomycetota; class Actinomycetes; order Streptomycetales; family Streptomycetaceae; genus Streptomyces; species Streptomyces indiaensis. Next base: position 43,110 of record NZ_JAKEIO010000027.1, on the reverse strand, counting down.
CTGACCGCGCGCTGACGCGGGGCCCGATCGGCCGGTTCGGTGAACGCGGCCGCACGGGCGTGCGTATGTGTCGGCAACCGCCCGCGGCGCGGGGAAGGCGGGTCGCGGGGCCGACGTGAGGAACAGGCGATGAACGACCGAGCTACTCCTGCCATGCACGCACTGCCCGACGGTGAGGCGGAGCTGACGCTGGTGGTGCGGCTGCCCTGGGAGGACGTGGCCCGCCTCGGCCAGGAGGCGGGGCGGCTGGCGACCCAGTTGCGGCGGCCCGTGACGCTGGAGGAGGCGGTGAACCACCGGTTGCGCTCGACCCGGGTGGCCTCGCACGCGAAGCCGGCGGGGGAGCAGCCGCCGGCGGTGACGGCCGGGGCCGCGTCGGTGTCCTCGTTGCCGTCGCGTCCGCCGGCCGAGCAGGCGCGGCAGGCGATCGACCGGATCAACGGCACGGCGGGGACGGCGTAAGGATTCGCCGCAGGGGTGCGGGATCGTTGCCGAGTGCGCGACGTCTGTGGCTCGTCGCGCAGTTCCCCGCGCCCCTGGGGCGAGCTCCGCGCCCCCTTTACAACGAACCGTGCACCTTCGCCGCCGCCTTGCGGGCCGCTACCAGGACCGGGTCCCAGACCGGGGAGAACGGTGGGGCGTAGCCGAGGTCCAGGGCCGTCATCTGTTCCGCCGTCATGCCCGCCGTGAGGGCGACCGCCGCGATGTCGACCCGCTTGCCCGCGCCCTCCCGGCCGACGATCTGGACGCCGAGGACGCGGCCCGTGCGGTGCTCGGCGAGCATCTTGACCGTCATCGGGGAGGCGTTCGGGTAGTAGCCCGCCCGGCTGGTCGACTCGATGGTGACCGACTCGAAGCGCAGGCCCACCCGGTGGGCGTCCTTCTCGCGCAGGCCCGTGCGGGCGATCTCCAGGTCGCAGACCTTGCTGACCGCCGTGCCGACCACGCCCGGGAAGGTGGCGTAACCACCGCCGGCGTTGGTGCCGATGACCTGGCCGTGCTTGTTGGCGTGGGTGCCGAGCGGGATGTGCCGCTCCTGGCCCGAGACCAGGTCGAGGACCTCGACACAGTCGCCGCCGGCCCAGATGTTCTCCCGGCCGCGCACCCGCATCGAGCGGTCGGTGAGGAGACCGCCGTGCGGGCCGAGGGGGAGGCCGGCGTCCCGCGCGAGGGCCGTCTCCGGGCGGACGCCGATGCCGAGCACGACGACGTCCGCGGGGAACTCGCGGTCCTGGGTGACCACCGCCCGCACCGCCCCGTCGTCGCCGGTCAGGATCTTCGTGACCTCGGCGTCGTTCACCATCGTGATGCCCAGGCCCTCCATGGCCTCGTGCACCAGACGGCCCATGTCGGGATCGAGGGTCGACATGGGCTCGCTGCCGCGGTTGACGACCGTCACCTCGTAGCCGCGCTTGATGAGCGCCTCGGCCATCTCCACACCGATGTACCCGGCCCCGACGACCACCGCGCGGCGGCCCCGCGTGTGCGCCAGTGTGTCGAGGAGCGCCTGGCCGTCGTCCAGGGTCTGCACCCCGTGCACCCCGGCCGCGTCGGCCCCGGGCATGTCCGGCCGGATCGGGCGGGCGCCGGTCGCGATCACGAGCTTGTCGTACGACGTCCAGGACTCCTCGCCGGAGTCGACGTCCCGGGCGCGTACCCGCTGCCCGTCGAGGTCGAGTTCCACCACCTCGGTGCGCAGCCGCAGGTCGATGGCGCGGGCGCGGTGCTCCTCGGGGGTGCGGGCGACGAGCTGGTCCCGGTCGGTGACGTCGCCGCCGACCCAGTAGGGGATGCCGCACGCCGAGTACGACGTGAAATGGCCTCGTTCGAACGCCACGATCTCCAGCTCGTCGGGGCCCTTCAGACGGCGCGCCTGCGACGCCGCGGACATGCCCGCGGCGTCACCGCCGATGACGACCAGTCGCTCCCGTGTACGGCTCATGTTCATGCGAACACGCTACGGGAGCAGGCCACTTCAGTCCCGCTCACCCGGCGTTCCCCGCTGCGCGGACTCGGGTGCCGGCCGTGCGGTCGGCAGCGGGCCCAGCGTGGTCGCCGCGGATGCGGGTGCGGGGCGGCGCGGGAGCCGGGGGCGTACGACGCGCAGCCACAGCCAGACGATCAGCGCGGCCACCGCCGCGAACGGCAGGACGGCGCCGAGGACCACGGTGAGCCAGCGCAGCATCGTCACGAAGGCGTTCCAGCCGCCCGCGAGCGCGTCCACGAACCCCGGGTCGTCGTCCTTCGTCTCCTGCTTCACCGGGGTCTCGGACAGCGACAGCGTGACGGTGGCCAGGCTGGTGCGGTCCTTCAGGGACTTCTGCCGGGCGAGCAGCGCCTCCAGGTCGGCCTGGCGGGTGCTCAGCTCGCCCTCCAGGGTCACCACGTCGCTGAGCTCGGTGGCCTGGTCCATCAGCTCGCGGATCCTGGCCACGCTGGCCCGCTGTGTCTTGATCCGGCTCTCCACGTCCACGACCTGGTCGGTGACGTCCTCGGCCTTCGCGCTGCGGTCGAGGAGCTTGCCGGCGCCCTCCAGACCGGCGAGGACCTCGTCGTACTTCTCGACGGGCACGCGCAGCACGACCCGGGTGCGCTCGTGGCCCTCGGCGTCCCGGGTGGTGGTCTCGTCGCCGACGTAGCCGCCCGCGTTCTCCACACCGGTGCGGGCCTGGTCCAGGGCCTTGGGGACGTCCTTGACCTGCACGGTCAGGGAGGCGGTGCGGATGATGTGGCCCGGGGTGAGCTTCGGCGGTGCCGTGGCCTTCGCGCCGCTCCCGGTGCCGCCGGGGGCGGCCTCGCCCGAGACGCCCTTGTGGTCCGCCCCGCGGTCGGCGGCGGAACTGCTGCCGCCCGACGCGTCGTCCCCGGCGCTGCACCCGGTGAGGGCGAGGGCGCCCGCCACCAGGAGTGCGGCCAGGGCCGACGCGGGGTGTCGTACGGATCGTCGTGTGCGCATGCGGGCATCCCCCCGGGTGGATTCTGCTGACGTTTCTTCGACGCCCGGACGGCGCGGATCGTTTGGCCCGGGACGGTTCCGATGCGGTCACGGTCGGGACTCGTGAAGGACACCGGGGCGCGGCGGCGCTGTCGGTGAGGTCTGAGAGGCTGGGGGCATGCGCGAAGTTCAAGGGCGGGTCGTCGTCATCGGGGCGGGTGTCGCGGGGCTGGCCGCCGCGCACCGGCTGCTGGAGCGCGGGGCGCGGGTGACCGTGCTGGAGGCCTCCGGCCGGGTCGGCGGCAAGCTGCTGCCCGGGGAGGTCGCGGGCGCCCGCGTGGACCTCGGCGCCGAGTCGATGCTGGCCCGCCGCCCCGAGGCCGTGGCCCTCGCCCGCGCGGTGGGCCTCGCCGATCGCCTCCAGCCCCCGGCCACGGCGGCGGCCTCGCTGTGGACCCGCGGCGCCCTGCGCCCCTTCCCCAAGGGGCATGTGATGGGCGTGCCCGGCACCGCGTCCGCCCTGGCCGGAGTGCTCTCCGAGGAGGGCCTCGCCCGCATCGAGCAGGACGCCGAACTGCCCCGCACCGAGGTCGGTGACGACGTGGCGGTGGGGGAGTACGTGGCGGAGCGCCTCGGCCGCGAGGTCGTCGACCGTCTGCTGGAGCCCATGCTGGGCGGGGTGTACGCGGGCGACGCGTACCGCATCTCCATGCGCTCGGCCGTCCCGCAGCTCTTCCAGGTGGCCCGCACCCACACCTCCCTGACGGAAGGGGTCCGCGAGCTCCAGGCCAGGGCGGCCGCCGCCCAGGGGCAGACCGGCCCGGTGTTCATGGGCATCCGGGGCGGCATCGGCACCCTGCCCCTCGCGGTGGCCGACTCCGTCCGGGCACGCGGGGGCGAGATCCTCACCCGGACGCCGGTGAGGGAGCTGCGTCGCACACCCGAGGGCGGCTGGCAGGTCGTCTCGGGTGAGCGCGAGTGGCGCGCGGACGCCGTGGTCGTCGCCGCCCCCACCCCCGTCGCCGCCCGGCTGCTGCGCGCCGAGGCCCCCGGGGCCGCCGCCGAGCTCGACGCCGTCGAGTACGCCTCCATGGCCCTGGTCACCCTCGCCTACCGCCGCGGCGAGACGGCCCTGCCCGACGGCAGCGGCTTCCTCGTACCGCCGGTCGACGGGCACACCATCAAGGCGTCCACGTTCGCCTCGCAGAAGTGGGGCTGGATCGCCGACGAGAACCCGGACCTGGTCGTCCTGCGCACCTCCGTCGGGCGGTACGGCGAGACGGAGATCCTCCGGCGCGACGACAGCGAGCTGGTCGAGGTCTCCCGGCGCGACCTCAAGGCGGCGACGGGCCTCGACGCCGCCCCGGTCGCCACCCGCGTCACCCGCTGGGACGACGGTCTGCCCCAGTACCCCGTCGGCCACCACGCGCGCGTGGCCCGCATCCGGGAGCACGTCGCGCGCCTGCCCGGCCTCGCCGTCTGCGGCGCCGCGTACGACGGCGTCGGCATCCCCGCCTGCATCGCGAGCGCCCAGGCCGCCGCCGACCAGATTCACGGTGACCTGCGGGGTGTGCAGGAGCTCACCGCCCACCCGGTGCAGAGTCTGCACGGCGGAGCGGGAGAATGAGAGGCATGAGTGACGACGCCTCCACCACGGCCTCCAGCGCCGGGCCCGACCGCATCCCGAACAAGGGCAAGCTGGCCAAGGACCTCAACGAGGTCATCCGCTACACGCTCTGGTCCGTCTTCAAGCTGAAGGACGTCCTCCCCGAGGACCGCACCGGGTACGCCGACGAGGTGCAGGAGCTGTTCGACCAGCTCGCCGCCAAGGACGTGACGGTCCGCGGCACGTACGACGTCTCGGGCCTGCGCGCCGACGCCGACCTCATGATCTGGTGGCACGCGGAGACCAGCGACGCGTTGCAGGAGGCGTACAACCTCTTCCGCCGGACGAGGCTGGGCCGCGCCCTGGAGCCCGTCTGGTCGAACATGGCGCTGCACCGCCCCGCCGAGTTCAACCGCTCGCACATCCCGGCGTTCCTCGCCGACGAGACGCCCCGCGACTACGTGAGCGTCTACCCCTTCGTGCGCTCCTACGACTGGTACCTGCTGCCCGACGAGGACCGCCGCCGCATGCTCGCCGACCACGGCAAGATGGCCCGCGGCTACCCGGACGTGCGCGCCAACACCGTCGCCTCGTTCTCCCTCGGCGACTACGAGTGGATCCTCGCCTTCGAGGCGGACGAGCTGTACCGCATCGTCGACCTCATGCGTCACCTGCGCGCCTCGGAGGCCCGCCGGCACGTCCGCGAAGAGGTGCCGTTCTACACCGGCCGCCGCAAGGACATCGCCGAGCTGGTCGCCTCGCTGGCCTGATTCAGCGGACGCTCCCGTGAGCCGCGGCCCCGGCACGGCCCGGGGCCGTCGGTTCCGGCTCGGCGTGCGGGACCGAGGGTTTCGGCTCGAGGTGCGGGGGCGAGAGTTTCGGGCCGGCCTGCGGGGCCGAGGGTTTCGGCTCGGCGTGGGGAGCGCACTCCGCGCGCCGTCCCGGCAGCCGCCCCTCCAGCAGATACGCCTCCACATGTTCGTTGACACAGGCGTTCGGGCCGCCCGCCAGCCCGTGGGTGCCGGCGTCCCGCTCCGTCACCAGGACCGAGCCCGCGAGACGACCGTGGAGTGCGAGCGCGCCGTCGTACGGGGTGACGGCGTCCCGCTCGGCGGCCAGGATCAGCGTCGGCGGCAGCTCGCCCGGCCCGGTGCCGACGTCGAGCGGCCGCTGCCGGGGCACCGGCCAGAAGGCGCACGGCAGGTTCGTCCACACGTTGTCCCAGGTCGCGAAGGGCGCCACCCGTGCGAGCCGGGTGCTGTCCCGGTCCCACACCGCCCAGTCCGTGGGCCAGGGGGCGTCGTTGCACTCGATGGCCAGGTACACCGCGCGTGAGTTCTCCGTCTCCGCCGCCGCCTCCGGATGCTGCTCCGCCTGCTCGATGAGGGGCTCCGGGTCGCCCTTCAGGTACGCCGACAGCGCGTGCGCGCGATGCGGCCACAGGTCGTCGTAGGAGGCGGCCTGCAGCAACGCCTCCTGCAACTGGCCCGGCCCGACCTTCCCGCCCGCCGGTTCGGCGGCCAGTCGCGCGCTCGCCCGCTCATAGCCGCGCAGCACCTCGCGCGCGGTGGTGCCCAGCCCGTACACGTCGTCGTGGCGGGCGATCCAGGCCCGGAAGTCCGCCCAGCGCCGCTCGAACGCCGCCGACCGGGCGAGGTGGTTGCGGTACCCGATGCGGCCGGGGCCGGGGTGGACGGCCGAGTCGAACACCATCCGCCGCACATGCGCCGGGAACAGGGTCGCGTACAGGGCGCCGAAGTACGTTCCGTACGACGAACCCATGAAGGTCAGCCGCTCCTCGCCGAGCGCGGCGCGCAGGACGTCGAGGTCGCGGGCGTTGTTGAGGGAGTGGTAGTGCCGCAGCGCGTCACCGGTCCGCTCGGCGCAGCCACGCGCGTACGCCTTCGCCCCCGCGATGCGTTCCCTTTTGTACGACATGGAGGGCCGGGCCGGTGCCTGCGAGGGCCCCGTGAAGAACTGCTTCGGGTCCGTGCAGGACAGCGGCGCCGAACGGCCGACGCCGCGCGGCGCGTAGCCGACGAGGTCGTACGCCGCCGCGATGCGCTTCCACTCGGGCAGCAGGCCGATGAGCGGGAAGTACAGGCCGGTGGCACCCGGGCCGCCCGGGTTGTGGACGAGGGCGCCCTGCCGGAGGACCTGGTGGCCGCCGCCCCTCGGGTCCTTCCGCGTGGCCCGGGCCCTGCTGACGGAGAGTTCGATCTGCTCGCCGTCCGGGCGGGCGTAGTCCAGGGGGACGCGCACCGTGCCGCACCGCATGCTGCCGGGCAGGTCCTGCGCGTCGGGGCAGGGGCCGAAGTCGACGCCGGCCGCCTTCGCCCGGGCGGCCGCCACGGCCGTGCCGCGCCGCTCCGCCGCTCCCGTCGGGTCCGTGGTGTCCGGGGCCCCGGCGAGGGTGCTCAGCAGCAAGGACCCGGCGGCCGAGTAGAGGAGGGCGGCTCTCATGCGTATCCCTTCGGTGCACGGTGGCGACGCAAGGGATGTTTCGTCCGGGCCGGGGGGAAGGCAAGCACCGGCGACCGGTGTCGGGGCCCATACCTCCGAGCGCCCCGGTCGGTCAGTCGTGTGCCTCGCGGTGCGCGAACGCGGCGCGCAGATCCGGTTCGCCGATCGCGCCGACGCCGCGCACGGCCACCGAGGTGAGGAACGTGCGGTCGTCGGCGGTGTCGTCCGCGCTGCGGGTCAGCGCACCGAGCAGCTGCCGGCCGGCCGGGGAGGCCCAGCGCGAGTAGGGGTGGATCTCGATCCGCGCGACGGCCAGGCAGCTCAGGGCCAGGGTGAGCGGCAGCGCGAACCACAGGGCGACCAGGTGCCGCGGCATGTCCGGCGCAGTGGGCGTCAGCAGGGCGGCCACGCCCAGTCCGAGGACGGCGACGACGGCGACACGGACCTGCCGCACGGCCGCCGCGACCGTCGTGCGGGCGCTGTCCGGTACGGCGAGGCCGGCGCGCACCAGCCCCTCGGCGATCCCGCGCACCGCGTCCGCCGTGGCGGCCGTGGACCGTACCGGCGCGATCCGGGACTGCCCCTCGGGGCCGATGGCCCCTATCACCGACCGCTCCATGTCGTCCCGCCCGCGCGGGTCGACGACCGTCGCCCAGCCGGTGTGGGCGAGCAACAGCCGACGCTGACGGGCCATGGCGACCAGCGTCACGTCGGCGACCCGGCGGGGGCCGCCGGAGAGAAACGCCGCCTCGTACAGCGTGAGTTCACGACCCCGGCCGGTCTCCGCGGCCACGGCTGCGGCGCGGACGGCGGCCAGGCACAGACGCGTGCACGCCGTGCCGGCCACGGCCCAGGCCGCCAGCAGGAGAAGAACCCAGAGCATATGTTGTTTGTATGTGACACGGTCCCGAGAACACCATGCCCTGTTCACGATCCGGACGGAGTGTTGTCGGTATGTGACGTTCCGTTTCATTCCGGGGGCGGCCTGTAGGCGGGCGGCGGGAGCATGTAGTCCGACGAGGACGGCGACGGGGTGGACGGCGACCCGGACGGTGACGCGGACGGCGACGAGGGTGGGGCGGCGAGTCCCGGGGCCGTCGCGGGGGGAGTGCCGCCCGCGGTCAGGTCGCGGGCCACGGCGTCGAAGTCGACCTGACCCGTGGCCTCCAGGACTTTGATGTGGTCGAGGACGGTCGTGTTGGCGTCGTCTGCGAGTTCGCGCACCAGGGAGTTGCGGGTGCTCGCACGGACCTGGGCGACGACCGGGAACACCGTGCCGTGGGCCACCCGCAGGACGGTGGCGAACTCGCGGTCGTACTCCGCGCCCCGCGCCCGGTCGAGCCGGTCCAGCCACTGCTTCTGCTGCGCGTTGGGCTCGTCGGGCAGGGCCAGGTCCAGCCGGGCGGCGACGCCGCGGACCCGCTCGTCCAGGAACCGGTGCCCCTCGACGAGATGCCGGCCCGCCGTACGGACGGCGGGTGTGGTCCCCTTCGCCTGCGCCTGCCGCCCCGCGGGCAGCTCCCACAGCCCGGCCAGCCGGACCTTCGTGAGGAAGTCCTGGTCGAGCGCGGACAGCGGGCCGTAGCGCGTCTGCAGGGTCTGGGCGCTCAGCACGTTCGGGGTCGTCCCCGGCCGGTCCCAGTACGACCAGATCGGGAAGACCAGCGCGGCGAGCGTCGCCGTCAGGCACGTGACGATGAGCCCGGTGCCGCTGAAGATGCCTCGGCCCTTGACGGGGGGTCGCGGTCGCATGGTGGTGCCTCCTGGTACGGCACCGCACGCTAGTGCGCTACGGGTGCGGAGGTGACATGTTACTTCTGGGTCTACGTCAACTGCCGTACGGGGATGAATGGTTGTTTCGGGGGTGGTCGGGGACGAATGTGGGACATGAGACGAGTGTCATGTCGGTGCGAACCGGGGCGAATCCTCCGGACGCTTCCTCGCGTGTGTGCCGCCTGTTAGTCGCGGCACACTCCGGAGCGCACGCCCGGGCCGGTGCGACTAGCCCAGCCGGGTCCTTAGGGCCGTCCGGACGCCGTCGCGGCGGTGCGTCCCGTGGCCGCCGCACGCCCGATGGGCCATGTTGCTGAGCGTCGAGCCGATCGGGCTCCGGCCGGACGCGAAGGAGGACCGCGGTGGGTGAGCTGTACATCGACGGCGAGTGGACGCAGGCGGCGGCCGGCGGCCGACGTGACGTGGTCAACCCCTACGACGCCTCGCTGGTCACCACCGTCGACGAGGCCGACGCCACCGACGTCGACCGCGCCGTGCGCGCCGCCCGGCGCGCCTTCGCCGAGGAGGACTGGGCCGACCTCCCCACCCGCCGCCGGGCCGACCTCCTGCTGCGCGTCCACGACCTGCTGCTGCGCGACCGCGAGGACATCGCCCGCACCGAGACACTCGACACCGGCAAGACGCTCGCCGAGGCCCGGATCGACGTGGAGGACGTGGCGAACGCCTTCCGCTACTACGCCGAACTCGCTGGCAAGGACGGCGGCCGGGTCGTCGACGTCGCCCCGGACGTCCTCAGCCGCGTCGTCTACCAGCCGGTCGGCGTGTGCGCGCTCATCGCCCCCTGGAACTACCCGCTGCTCCAGGCCTCCTGGAAGGTCGCCCCGGCGCTGGCCGCCGGCAACACCTTCGTCCTCAAGCCCAGCGAGACCACCCCGCTCACCACCATCATGATGATCCGGCTCATCGAGGAGGCCGGCGCCCCGCCCGGGGTGGCCAACCTCGTGCTCGGCTCGGGGGCGACCGTGGGCGCGGCCCTGACCCGCCACCCCGACGTCGACCTGGTCTCCTTCACCGGCGGCCTGAACACCGGCCGGGCCATCATGGCCGCCGCCGCAGCCGAGGGGCCGCGGAACATCGCCCTGGAACTGGGCGGCAAGAACCCCAACATCGTCTTCGCCGACGCCGACTTCGACGCCGCCGTCGACTACGCCCTGGACGCCGCCTTCCTGCACTCCGGGCAGGTCTGCTCGGCCGGATCACGCCTGCTCGTCGAGGACTCCCTGCACGACCGGTTCGTCGAGGCCTACGCCGAGCGCGCCCGGGCGATCCGGCTCGGCAACGGCATGGAGGACGGCATCGAGAGCGGCCCGCTCAGCTCCGCCGAACACCGCGAGAAGGTCGAGGGCTATATCGCCCTCGGCAAGAAGGAGGGCGCCCGGCTCGTCACCGGCGGCACCCGCCCCGACGACCCGGCTCTCAGCCGCGGGTTCTTCCTGCTGCCGACGATCTTCGCCGACTGCGACCGGTCCATGCGCATCGTCCAGGAGGAGGTCTTCGGCCCGGTCGTCACCGTCGAACGCTTCCGCACCGAGGACGAGGCGGTGGAACTGGCCAACGACACCCGCTACGGCCTCGCCGGCGGCGTGTGGACCTCCGAAGCGAGCCGCGCCCAGCGCGTCGCCCAGCGGTTGCGCCACGGCACCGTGTGGATCAACGACTTCCACCCCTATGTACCGCAGGCCGAGTGGGGCGGCTTCGGCCGCTCCGGCGTCGGACGCGAGCTCGGCCCCACGGGGCTGCGCGAGTACCAGGAGGCCAAGCACATCTACCAGAACCTCGCCCCCGCCCCCTCCGGCTGGTTCAAGGGCTGACCACCGACACCACCGTCCGCCCGTTCACGACGGCCACCGAAGAAAGGCACCGCATGGCCACCATCCCCGCGCACGGCGCCGAGACCGCCTACGACTACGTCATCGTCGGCGGCGGCACCGCCGGCTGTGTGCTCGCCGCCCGGCTGAGCGAGGACCCCGACTGCCGTGTCTGCGTCATCGAGGGCGGCCCCAGCGATGTCGGCGACGAGCGCATCCTGCGCCTGCGCAACTGGATCAACCTGCTCGGCTCGGAGTTCGACTACGGCTACACCACCGTCGAGCAGCCGCGCGGCAACTCGCACATCCTGCACTCCCGGGCCCGGGTGCTCGGCGGCTGCTCCTCGCACAACACCCTGATCAGCTTCCTGCCGCTGCCGCAGGACCTCGACGACTGGGTGCGCCACGGCTGCTCCGGCTGGGACCCGGCGACGATCCTGCCCTACCGCGACCGGCTGCTCACCCGGATCGTGCCCGTGGCCGAGGCGGACCGCAATCCCATCGCCAAGGACTTCGTCACCGCCGCGTCCCGCGCCCTCGGCGTCCCCGTCGTCGAGGACTTCAACGCCGAACCCTTCCCCGACGGCGCCGGGTTCTTCTCACTGGCCTACCAGCCGGAAGGCAACCTGCGCCAGTCCGCGTCCGTCGCCTACCTCCACCCGGTGCTCGACCGGCCCAACCTCACCCTGAAGCTGGAGACCTGGGCCCACCGGGTGATCCCCGACGCGTCGGGCCGGCTGACCCGGGTCGCCGTCCGGGGCGCCGACGGCGAACCCGCCACCGTGCGTGCCGAGCGCGAACTCCTGCTGTGCGCGGGCGCCATCGACACCCCGCGCCTGCTGCTGCTCTCCGGCATCGGCCCGGCCGACGACCTGCGCGCCCTGGGCATCGAGGTCCGGGCCGACCTGCCCGGTGTCGGGGAGAACCTGCTGGACCACCCCGAGTCCGTGATCGTCTGGGAGACCGCGGGACCGCTGCCGCCCAACTCCGCGATGGACTCCGACGCCGGTCTGTTCCTGCGCCGCGACAAGAGCCAGCCGCGCCCCGACCTGATGTTCCACTTCTACCAGGTGCCGTTCACCGTCAACACCGAACGCCTGGGCTACCCCGTACCGCGGCACGGGGTGTGCATGACGCCGAACGTGCCACGGGCCCGCTCCACCGGCCGCATGTGGCTGCGCAGCAACAACCCCGCCGAGCACCCCGCCCTGGACTTCCGGTACTTCACCGACCCCGAGGGCCATGACGAGCGCACCATCGTGGACGGACTGAAGGTGGCGCGCGAGGTCGCCGCGACCGACCCGCTGCGCGACTGGCTCGTCCGGGAGGTCGCCCCCGGCCCGGACGTCGTCTCCGACGCCGATCTGTCGGAGTACGGCCGCCGCGTGGCCCACACCGTGTACCACCCGGCCGGCACGTGCCGGATGGGCGCCGCGGACGACCCCTTGGCCGTCTGCGACCCCGAGCTGAGACTGCGCGGCTTCGAAGGGGTGCGGATCGTCGACGCGTCGGTGTTCCCGACCATGCCCACCATCAACCCGATGGTGACCGTGCTGCTCGCCGCCGAACGGGCCGCCGATCTGATCACCGAGGGACGGGGGGCGCAGCGGTGACCGGTACGCAGCCTCCCGCACCGGCGTCCGGCGCCCCCTCCGGGGAGCCGGGATCCGAGTTCCGCAAGGACATGGGACCCTGGGCCAACTTCGCCCTCGGGTTCACCTACCTCTCCCCGGTGGTGGGCACCTACACCCTCTTCGGCATCGCGATCGCCGACGGCGGACCGCCGATGATCTGGGCGTTCCTGGTGGCCGGCTGCGGCCAGTTCCTCGTCGCGCTGATCTTCGGCGAGATCGTCGCCCAGTACCCGATCGCTGGCGGTGTCTACCCCTGGGCCCGGCGGCTGTGGGGCAAGCGCTGGGCGTGGATGACCGGCTGGGTGTACATGTGGGCGCTGCTGGTGACCATCACCTCCGTCGCCTACGGCGCAGGCCCCTACATCGCCATCCTCTTCGGCTTCAGAGCCACCGTGCACACCACCGTGCTGTGCACCGCCGTGCTGATCGTCGTCGCCATCCTCATCAACTACATGGGCACCAAGGCACTGTCGGCGGCGGCGCTCATCGGCTTCGCCGGCGAGCTCATCGGCGCCCTCGTCGTCGGCGTCTACCTGCTGGCCACCCACCGTCACCACGGCCTCGGCGTCATCTTCGACACCTACGGCGTCGAGGGAGACGGCTCCTACCTGCCGGCGTTCCTGGCGGCCGGCATCATCGGCCTCTACCAGTACTACGGCTTCGAGGCGTGCGGCGACACCGCCGAGGAAGTCGCCCACCCGGGCCGGGTCATCCCCCGCGCGATGCGCCGCACCATCTACATCGGCGGCTCGGCGGCCACGTTCACCTGCATGTCGCTGCTGCTGTCGGTCACGGACTTCGACGCGATCATCTCCGGCGAGCAGACCGACCCGGTGGTGGACGTGCTGTACGACGCCATGGGCGAGACCGGGGCGCGGATGGTGATGGCCGTGGTGCTGATCTCCTTCCTGTCCTGCACGATCAGCCTCCAGGCCGCGGCCGGGCGGCTCATCTACTCCTACGCCCGTGACGAGATGATCGTCGGGCACCGGCTGCTGCGGCGGTTCGTCCACGCCCGTGCGGTGCCGAGCTGGGCGCTGTTCGTGTCCGCGGCGGTGCCGCTGCTCATCGCCTTCGCCTCACTGCTCTCCGAGGACGCCCTCACCAACATCGTCTCGTTCGCGATCCTCGGCATCTACGGCTCGTTCCAGATGGTGGTCCTCGCCGCACTGCGCGCCCGGCTCAAGGGCTGGCGGCCGGCAGGCGAGTTCACCCTGGGCCGCTGGGGACTCACGGTGAACATCGCGGCGCTGGTCTACGGCATCCTCGCCATCATCAACATCTGCTGGGCCCGCTCTCCGGAGAAGTCCTGGTGGGAGAACTGGATCGTCCTGCTGTGCGGCGGCGTGGTGCTGGGGACGGGTCTGCTCTACATGTTCACCACGCACCACTACGGCCGCGGCGACGCCCCCGCGGGCGACGCGGTGCCGCAGAAGGCCGCTTCGACGGCCGGGGGGCCTCGTCCCGGAGCCCCGGGGAAATGGGACGAGAAGGGGTGACGGGCCTGGCCCGGGCTCCTCACCCCCCCGTCAACGCCGGGACAGCACCCTGCGCGTGGCGCGGGCGAGCCGGTGGGCCGGCCGTCGGGAGAGCGGTGCCGGGCCCGAACGCTCCCGCCACCACTGCCGCAGCTCCTGCCGTGCCCGTGCTTCCCCCGGGCGCCCGTCGGCCAGCAGGTACTCGGCGAAGCTCAGGGCGTCGCGCCGGTATCCGGCGGTCATCGGGTGGGTCTGGGCGTAACCGAGGAACGCCGCGCGGTACCCGTCCCCGAGGATCACCGGCAACTCGCTAGCGACCTTCGCCACGACGTCCGCCCGCTTCGCGGCGAGCGCCCGGGCCTGGACCCCGAGCCGGACCCGGTCGAACCCCTCGGGCACCGGCGTCCCCGCGACCAGCGCCGACAGCAGCGCGGCCTGCGCCAGCCCGAGCCGCTGCCGGGCGGCGCCGTCCCCCTCCGGTGGGGGCGGGCCGGAGGCGCCCCGTGTCGCCCCGGCCGCCCCGGTCTCGTGCCCCGCCCCAGCCGCGCCGGCGGCCGAGCGGAGTTCCGTCTTCACGCGTTCGACCGCCCCTGCCTCCAGCGCCCGGCGGATCGCGGTCAACTCGCCCTCCAGCTCCGCCGGTTCCGGGAAGTTCTCGTCCCGTTCCAGCAGGACACCCGGCGGGCTGACGCGGGAGGCGAGGTCCGTCAGGATGTCCAGGACCGGCGGGGGCACGGGGTGGGCGTGGCTGTCGTGCCAGACACCGTCGCGTTCGAAGCCGCCGGCGACATGGACGTAGGCGATGGCCTCCAGGGGCATCTCGGCGAGGGCCTTGGACGGATCCTCGCCGCGGTTGACGTGGTTGGTGTGCAGATTGGCCACGTCGATGAGCAGGCGGACGCCCGTACGGTCGGCGAGCTCGTAGAGGAACTGGCCCTCCGTCATCTCCTCGCCCGGCCAGCAGACCAGCGCGGCGATGTTCTCCACGGCCAGCGGCACCGGAAGCGAGTCCTGCGCGATGCGCACGTTCGCGCACAGCACGTCCAGGGCGTCCCGGGTCCGCGGGACGGGCAGCAGATGGCCCGCCTCCAGGTGCGGGGAGGCGGTCAGCGGTCCACCCGCCCGTACGAACGCGATGTGCTCGGTGACCAGCGGGGAGCCCAGCGCCTCGGCGCGCTCGGCCAGCGCGGTCAGCCGTCCGGCGTCGGGCCGGTCCGCGCCGCCGAGGCCGAGCGAGACGCCGTGCGGCACCACGGTGACACCGCGCTCGCGCAGCCGCCGCAGGGAGTCGGGCAGGTGCCCGGGGCAGACGTTCTCGGCCACCGCTTCGACCCAGTCGATCCCCGGCATCCGCTCCACGGCGTCCGCGATCTCCGGTCGCCATCCGATGCCCGTCCCCAGTCGCTCCATCGTCCCCTCCTCCGCCCGGCCCGTTCCTCGAACGTGAGGGGGGTATGGCCCAGCCGCTCGCCGCCCAACCGCGCACGGCCCGCCTTCAGAGCTACATTTGAGGTTCGGGGATCCGGCGCGCCGGCCCCACCGACGGAGGCGCAAGGGTCGCGTTCCGCCCCGACACGGCGTACACCGGACCTATGCCCGAAGGCAGCGAGCAGCCCCACCGCCCCGCGCGGAGCCGGGAGGCGAAGGCGACGGCGAGCGCCGTCCACCGGTTGCGGATCGGGGCCGGGGCCCTGCTCCTGGCCTGCGGTACGGCCTACTTCCTGCTGCCCCTGGAGGGGCTGGGGGCCGACCGCGCCTGGCTGGGCTGGCCGCTGTTCGTGCTGTGCCTGGCGCTCGTCGCCGCGCTGCTGCTGCGCCATGTGCGCGACGTCGTACTGGAGAAACCGCAGGCCCGGTCGGGCATCATGATCACGCTGCTGATGTGCCTGGCCGTGCTGGTCTTCTCGTCCGGCTACTACGCCCTGGCGCAGCAGCCGGGGCAGTTCACCGGCCTGCGCACCCGCGTCGACGCGCTCTACTTCACCGTCGTCACGCTCGCGACCGTCGGCTACGGCGACATCACCCCGCGCGGGCAGGAGGCCCGCCTGGTGACCGTCGTCCAGATCGTCTACACGTTCGTCTTCCTCACGGCGGCGGCCACCGCGCTGTCACGGCGGATGCACGCGGTGGTCGCGGAGCGCGAACGGCGCCCGCCGCCGTCCTGACCGGGGCTCTACAGCGGGCGGGAGGAGCGGTAGTTGAACAAGGACCAGAGGACGAACAGACCGGTCACGATCATGATGATCGACCAGAAGGGCTGGTACGGCAGCCACAGGAAGTTCGCGATGAGGGCCAGGCCGACCACGACCGCGCTCACCACCCGGGCCCAGGTGGCCCCGGCGAACAGCCCGAGTCCGGCCGCCACCACGAGCACACCGACGATCACGTGGATCCAGCCCCACGCGGTCAGGTCGAACTCGAAGGAGTACTGGCCGAAGCTCGTGTACACCTCGTCGCCGGCGATCGCCGCGATGCCCTGGAGCACCGCGAAGAGGCCGTAGACGACCATCAGGATGCCGCCGAGAGCGAGACCCCCGGCCGCCCACGGGTCGCCGGAGCCGTCCGGACCGGAGCCGCCGGGCGTCCGGTCGTCGGAGGCGGGCGGGGCGGGGGGAGGGGGCGCGGCGCTGGACATGGCTGCCTCCAGGGTGTCGGTGGTAACCCCACTGGAGCACTCGTCCGGGACCGGCGCGCCTGCGGCTGCTCCGAACGAGTGGACGCCGCGCGGCCGGCCCGTACGGTCAGCGGCGCAGCGCCGGGTGGTCGGCGACCACCGTGCACGAGCCGGGCGCGATCTCCGTGAAGCCCGCGTCGCGGACCAACGGCAGCCCGAGGCCGGTCAGTTCGGACCAGCGGTCCGCGCCGGCCGTCCGTACGGCGAGCGGGAAGCCCGCGTCGCGCCACGCGGTCCGCTCCTCGTCGGACAGCTCCCACCAGGCCAGTTGGGCGGCGTGGCCCGCCTGCGCCATCGCCTTGCCGGCCGACATGCCGAGGTCCGGGTTGAGCCACAGCACCGGGGCCGACAGGTCCGCGTCGGCCGGTGGCTCCGGGTCGTCCAGGTCGGTGCCGGAGACCTGGAGCCGGGCCAGGTCCTTGGGCCAGCCGTCCAGCGGGACGGGCGGGAAGACCCGCACCTCGGCCGCCTTGCCGGTGACCGTGATGCCGGGCAGCGCCTCGGCCCGCCGCCACTCCGCGCCGCGCGCCCGCCGCACCACCTTGCGGATCCTGGCGTCCTGCCAGTCCCGCATCGCCTCCGCCCACTCGCCCTCGCCGGCCGACCGCTCGTCGGCCAGGATCGTCAGCACGGCCCGTGCGGCCGTCTCCAGCGCGTCGGTGCGGGCCGGCGGGTGCGTCCGCTCGATCCGTACGACCAGCGGCAGCACGAACTGCGGTGCCTCGTCACGCGCCGAGCGCTCGGACCGGAAGGGACTGCCGCCTTCGCTCTCGGGCGTCGGATTCTCGCTCACGCACCCCAGTGTGCCAGCCGCAAGATCGCGCAGGACGACCAGATGCCACCCGACCTGTGCCCGCGCACCGCACGCCGCCGCCACGGACTGCGGGGCCCCTGGGCGCTGCGCGGCGCCGGCCTCCCGCAGATCATCCGGAACAGGCCGTGCGCTGCGCCTCCTGCCACTCGCAGACGGGGCAGAGCGTGATGCCCTTGTACGACTCGGGGTACTCCGTCGGCTCCCGGCACAGCACGCACTCGGCGTACGGCGGCCCCTCCGCCCGGGGCGGCCTGGTCGCGTCGATCAGGCAGTAGTCGTCCTCGCTCATACGTCCAGCGTAGGTCCCCGGGGGCGGGGATTCAGAGGTCCCGCTGCTCCAGCGGTTTGGTCGCCGGGCCCTGGATCACCTTGCCGTCCGTGTCGAAGCGGGAGCCGTGGCAGGGGCACTCCCAGGCACGCTCGGCGGCGTTGAAGTCGACCAGGCAGCCCAGGTGGGTGCAGCGGGCGGAGACGGCGTGCAGTCCGCCGTCCTCGTCCCGGTACACCGCCAGGCGGTGTCCGTCCGCGCGGACCACGGCGCCCTCGCCGGGCGGCAGGGACTCCACCGGCGGCGCGGGCCGCAGCCGGTCCCCCACGAAGTGCCCGGCGACCTTGGCCTGCGTCTTGAGGAACGTCGGCGCCTCACGGAGCTGGGGCTTGACCCGGCGCGGGTCGTACAGCGCGCTCCACTCGCACTCCTCGCCCAGGATCTGCGCGCTCAGCAGCCGGCCCGCCATGATGCCCCCGGTCATGCCCCAGCCGCCGAAGCCGGTGGCCACGTACGTGTGCCGGGCGCCCGGGTGCAGAGGGCCGACCATCGGCACCGTGTCGGTGGGCTCGGTGTCCTGGGTCGCCCAGCGGTGGGTGAGCTCCAGGTCCGGGAAGTGGCCGGTGGCCCAGGCGGTGAGGCGTTCGAAGCGGGCCCGCGTGTCGCTCGTGCCGGGTGTGAAGTGCTCACCGGTGACGATGAGCAGCCGCCGGCCGTCCCCGTGGGGCGCGGTGCGTACCGAGCGGGTGTCCTCGTCGGGTGTGATGAACATGCCGTCCGGGTCCTGGTCCGCGGGGATCGTCCCGGCGACGACCAGCTCGCGGCGCGTGGACAGGCGGGCGAACAGCAGGGCCCGGTCGAAGATCGGATAGTGCGTCGCGACGACGACGTCCCGGGCCCTGACCGTCGCCCCGGTCGCGGTGGACAGCCTGCACGGTTCGCCCTCGTCCAGGCCGAGGACGGTGGTGTCCTCGAAGATCCGCCCGCCGTGTTCGACGAGGTCGGCGGCGAGTGCCAGCAGGTACTTGCGGGGGTGGAACTGGGCCTGCCCGGTGACCTCGACGGCACCGGCCACCGGGAAGGGCAGCCCGGTCTCCGTCACGAACGAGGCGGGCAGCCCGGCCTCGGCCGCGGCCTCCGCCTCGGCCCGCAGGTCGGCCACCCGGCCCTGCTCGCGCGCGTAGGTGTAGGCGCTCCTCGTCTCCCACTCGCAGTCGACGCCCAGCTCCTCGGCGATCCGGGCCGCGTGCCCGATCGCCTCCGACTGGGAACGCGCGTACAGCCGGGCGCCCTCGGGGCCGCGGGTGCGCCGCAGTTTGTCGTAGACGAGCGTGTGCAGGGCGGTGACCTTGGCGGTGGTGTGTCCGGTGACGCCGGCCGCGACCCGTCCGGCCTCCAGTACGGCCACGCTCCGCCCGGCCCGCGTCAGCTCCCACGCCGTGCTCAGCCCGGCGATCCCGGCGCCGATCACCGCCACGTCGACGTCCAGGTCCCCGGTGAGCGCCGGATGGCGGCCGTCCGGTGCCGTCTCGAGCCAGTACGAGCTGCTGACCTGCTGCTTCTCGCTCATGCGGCGCCGAGTACCCCGGTCCGCCGGCTTCAGTGTCGGGCGCTTCGCTTTACAGCGGGAGTGCACCGGATTAACGTACAACCAAATGGTTGTAGATGAGTCGAGTGACGAGACGGTCGACCGGCTGTTCCACGCCCTGGCCGACGCCACGCGCCGGGACATAGTGCGCCGCTGTGTGCGCGCGGAGCTGTCGGTGTCCCGGCTGGCCGAGGCCTACCCGATGAGCTTCGCCGCGGTGCAGAAGCACGTGGCGGTGCTGGAGCGGGCGGGGCTCGTCACCAAGCAGCGCAGCGGACGGGAGCAGCTCGTGCGCACCGACCCCGACGCGGTGGGCCGCGCACACCGGGCCCTGGACGCACTCGCATCGGCGTGGCGCGGGCGGGTGGACCGGATGGCCCGGCTGCTCGCCGAGGACCCCGGACGCGAAGAGAACGACCCGACGGAAGGATCCGAGCGATGAGTGTCACCAGTGTCGACAAGGACCTCGACACCCTCACCCTCACCCTGATCGCCGACTTCGCCGCCCCGGTCGAGCGGGTGTGGCGGCTGTGGGCCGACCCCCGGCAACTGGAGCGCTGGTGGGGCCCGCCGACCTACCCGGCGACCGTGGAGGAGCACGACCTCAGCCCCGGCGGAGAGGTCACCTATTTCATGACCGGCCCCGAGGGTGACCGGCACCGCGGCTGGTGGCGCGTCACCTCCGTCAGCGAGCCGACGGCCCTGGAGTTCACCGACGGCTTCGCCGACGACGACGGCAAACCCAAGGACGACATGCCGACCATGTCCGTGACGGTGCGGCTCAGCGAGCACGGCGGCGGCACCCGGATGGAGATGCGCTCCCTGTTCGACTCCCGGGAGCAGATGGAGCAGATGGCCGCCATGGGCATGGAGGAGGGTCTGAAGGAGGCCGTCGGCCAGATCGACGCCCTGCTCGCCGCCTGAACCCGTCGGGTCAGGGCTGCTCCAGCAGCCGCCTGCGGCACTCGGCCACGTCGAAGTCCGCCTCCGGATACCGCGGGTCCAGCTCCTCGAAGTGCTCCAGGAGCAGGGTGCTGACCGCCCAGTTGCGGTACCACTTGTGGTCCGCCGGGATCAGGTACCAGGGCGCGTTCGGGGTGCCGCAGCGCTCCAGGGCGATCCCGTACGCCTCCTGGAACGCGGGCCACAGGGCACGGTCGTCGATGTCGGAAGCGGCGAACTTCCAGCGCTTCTCCGGCTTGTCGAGGCGCTTGAGCAGCCGGCGGCGCTGCTCCTCGTAGGAGAGGTGCAGGAAGCACTTGACCAGGGTCACGCCGTCGTCGGTGAGGGACCGCTCGAAGCGTTTGATCTGCTCGTAGCGCCGGGCGATCTCGGGCGCGGGCGCGAGGTCCCGGACGCGGGCGACCAGCACGTCCTCGTAGTGCGAGCGGTCGAAGATGCCGAGTTCGCCGGGGATCGGGAGTGCCCGCTCCACGCGCCACAGGAACGGGTGCGCGCGCTCCTCGTCCGTGGGTGCCGTGAACGCGGTGATCCGGCAGCCGGACGGGTTGAGAAGGCCGATGACGTGCTTGACCGTGCCGCCCTTGCCGCTGGTGTCCATGCCCTGCAGAACCAGCAGCACCCGGCGCCGGTCGCCCCCGGTGCTCGCCGCCCACAGCCGTTCCTGGAGGACGGCCAGCCGCTCACCGATCCGGCCCGTGGCCGCCTTGCCCGCCGCCTTGCCGTGCGGCCCGCCCGGAGTGGCGGCGGCGTCGTACCGGCTCAGGTCGACCGGCAGGCCCGGGGGCAGGCGCAGCCGCTCCCGCAACGAGGTGCTGTCCTTGTGTGTCACCGGGCCCCCTTCGCGGTCTGGTGCCTCGATGGTCCGGCGGGGCGCCGGGTTTCGCACCCGGCGCCCCCGTCGGGAGCGTGATGGCCCGCTATCGGCGCCAGGGGCCCGTCACCGCGAACGTGGTGCCGGGGGTGTAGCAGTTGACGTACATCGTGTCGCCGTCCGGGGAGAAGGTCACCCCGGCGAACTCGCCCCACTCGGGCTCCTGCGCGGTGCCGATGTTCTGCCGGTTGCGGGCCATCGCGTAGACCTCGCCGCGCCGGGTGACACCGAAGACGTGCTGGGCGCCGTTGCCGTCCTCGCAGACCATGAGGCCGCCGCTGGGCGCCAGACAGATGTTGTCCGGCGACTCGCCCGGCAGCTGCACATCGGTGTCCGGGCCGAAGACGACCACCAGGGTGAGCCGGCGGCGCTCCGGGTCGTAGCGCCAGACCTGCCCGAAGTGGTCGGCGGCCGAACCGTCGGACCGGCGCGCGAAGGACGACACGAAGTACACCGAACGGCCGCCCCAGTAGCAGCCCTCCAGCTTCTGCGCGTGCGTGATGCCCCCGCGGCCGAAGTCCTGGAACCGGATCGGCGTCTGCGCGGCCTGCGGGTCCGGCACGTCCACCCACTCGATGTGGTCGAACGCGGCGCCGACCTCCTGGACGGAGGACAGGTCCGGCACGCCGGGCACGCGCATGGCCTGCAGCCGGCCGCCCGCGCGCAGCGAACCCGTGCCGCCCAGCGGCCGGTTCGGCAGGAAGCGGTAGAAGAGGCCGAAGGGCTTCTCGAAGGCGTCCTCGGTCTCGTACACCACGCCCCGCCGGGGGTCGACGGCGATCGCCTCGTGCGCGAAGCGGCCCATCGCGGTCAGCGGCACGGCCCCGGTGCGGTGCGGATCGGCCGGGTCGACCTCGAAGATGAAGCCGTGGTCCTTGGTGTAGCCGTTGGTGCCGGCCCGGTCCTCGGTCTCCTCGCAGGTCAGCCAGGTGCCCCAAGGGGTGGGCCCGCCCGCGCAGTTCACGGCGGTGCCGGCGATCGCGACGCGCTCCGACTGCACCCTGTTGCGGGAGTCGAGCGTCAGCGCCGTACAGCCGCCCTTGCCGGCCGGGTCGTAGGTGAGGCCCTCGACGGTCGGCACCGGGACCTTGCCGTTCACGCGGTTCTCGTGGTTGCGGACCAGGTGGACCCGGCCGCCTCTGCCGCCGAAGGCGGACATGCCGTCGTGGTTGGAGGGGACCTTGCCCTCACCGGAGCGCAGTTCGTCGCCCTCACGGGAGAGGATCCGGTAGCGGAACCCCTCCGGCAGGTCGAGAACGCCCTTCGGGTCGGGGACGAGCGGGCCGTAGCCGGTGTGGCCGAGGCCCTGCGCCGCGGCGGTGCCGGCGAACAGTTCGGAGAGGGCACCGGAGAACGCGATCCCGACACCCAGGGCACCGGTGCCGGCGAGCATCTGGCGTCGGGTGGCGAAGCGACCGGATTCGGTCATGGGGAAACCTTCCTGCTGGCGGACAGGAACTGTGATCCCGCTGTGTCTATCACCTGGTGCGGGCCGCGGGAACCACGCGCGTAGCGCGCGTCACTGCTCGACCGCGCGCCGCAGCCGCTCCATGGCCTCCCCGGCCTGCTCCGTGAGGTCGACGGCGCGTTGCTCCGTGAGGTCGACGGCGCGCTCCTCGATCTCCGCGCGGTCCGCGGGCTGGGCACGGTCCGCGGTCCCCGTCTGCGCGTCGGCCGCCTCTCGCGGCTGTCCCGTGCCCTCCGTCGCGGGCTGCGCGCCCCGCTCCAGGAACCGCAGCAGTTCCACGGGAATCGGCAGGACGAGCGTGGAGTTCTTCTCCGCCGCCACCGCCATGACGGTCTGCAGCAGCCGGAGCTGGAGTGCCGAGGGTGTGTCGGCCATCTGGTGGGCGGCCTGGGCCAGCTTCTTGGAGGCCTGGTACTCGGCGTCGGCGTTGATCAACCGGGCCCGCCGCTCCCGGTCGGCCTCCGCCTGGCGGGCCATGGAGCGCTTCATGGTGTCCGGCAGGGAGACGTCCTTGATCTCCACGCGGTCGATCGTCACGCCCCACTCCACGGCAGGACTGTCGATCATCAGCTCCAGGCCCTGGTTCAGTTTCTCCCGGTTCGACAGCAGGTCGTCCAGCTCGCTCTTGCCGATGATCGAACGCAGCGAGGTCTGCGCCATCTGCGAGACGGCGAAGCGGTAGTCCTCGACGTTGACGACCGCGGCCGACGGATCCACGACCTTGAAGTACACGACGGCGTCGACCCGCACGGTCACGTTGTCCCGGGTGATGCCCTCCTGGGCAGGGATGGGCATGGTCACGATCTGCAGGTTGACCTTGCGCATCCGGTCCACCGCGGGGATCACGAGGTTGAACCCGGGCCGCCGCACGTCCCCGTGCAGGCGCCCGAGCCGGAAGACGACCCCGCGCTCGTACTGCTTGACCACCCGCGCCGCGGCGGCCATGTACACCAGCGCACCGGCCCCGACCGCGGCCGCCACGCCGACCAGCTCTTCGACCATGCCGACCTCCCGGTCCAGAGGTCCTTATGTGTCCACTTCTGTAACGATATGCCCGAACCGGGGCGTGGGGCCATGCCCCGTGATCGGGCCGGAACGGGGGTGGACGCACGTGGTCCGGGGCGCGCAGCCGGCGCGCCCCGGACCAGGCCGGGTGAGGGGTCCCGCCGGCTAGGCGACGGTGACCTTCTCCGCCGGTGCCTCCTCGGGCTCGGTGACCTTCACCGGCTCCGTGCCCGTCGCGCTGTGGCGTGCGGCCCAGTTCTCCAGGGCCGTGCGGCAGGCGTGGTCGAGGTGGTGCAGGCCCGAGAGGTCCAGCTCGACCGGGCGGTCCTGCGGCAGGCTCTCCAGGCTGTCGAGGATCTTCGGCAGCCGCAGGAAGGTCGCGTTGCCGGACAGGTACGCCTGGATCGGGCCGGCGCCCTTGTCGATGATCTCGAGCTTGATGTGCGAGGCCTCCCAGGCGGTCTTGACGACCGACAGGGCCAGACCGATGAGCACACCCTCGAACATGTTCACCGCGACGATCGACACGGCGGTGACGATCAGGATGAGCGCCTCACCCTTGTGGGCCTGCCACAGCGCCGTGATCTGGCGGAACGGGATCAGCTTCCAGCCGGCGTGCACGAGGATGCCGGCGAGGGCGGGGATCGGGATCAGGGCCAGGGCCCACGGCATCGCGGCGGCGAACAGCAGCAGCCACACACCGTGCAGCACCCGGGACGCCTTGGTCTTGGCGCCCGCGCTGACGTTGGCGGAGCTGCGCACGATGACGGCGGTCATCGGCAGCGCGCCGAGCAGACCGCACAGGGTGTTGCCCGCGCCCTGGGCGATCATCTCCTTGTCGTACTCGGTGCGCGGACCGTTGTGCAGCCGGTCCACGGCGGCGGCGCTGAACAGGCTCTCCGCGGAGGCGATCAGCGCGAAGGCGATGATGGTGCCCCAGATGGCCGGGTTCCCCAGCTCACCGAAGGCCTCGGCCCCGGGCGGCTGGACGACGCCCAGCAGACCCTCCACCTGGACGGTGGCGACCGGCAGGCCGAAGGAGAGCGTGGCGGCCGTGGCCAGGACGACCGCCGCCAGGGCGCCGGGCACGGTCCGGACCGCCTTCGGCATCTTCTTCCAGAACACGATGACGGCGATGGTGCCCGCGCCGATCGCGAGGGAGGTCATGGCCTCGGTGCTGCCGAGCGCGTCGGCGAACATCCCTGGCAGGCCGGCGATCTTGCCGAGTCCGGACTCCGGAGCCTTCAGACCTGCCGCCGCGTAGATCTGCCCGGCGATGATCACCAGGCCGATGCCGCAGAGCATGCCCTCGACGACGGAGACGGATATCGCCCGGAACCAGCGGCCGATCCCCAGGAAGCCCATGGCGAGCTGGAGCAGGCCGGCCAGCAGCACGATCACGCCGAGCGCGGCCACGCCGAACTGGCTGACGGCTTCGAAGACCAGCACGGTGAGTCCGGCGGCGGGTCCGGACACCTGGAGGCTGCTGCCGCGCATCATCCCGGTGACGAGCCCGCCCACGATGCCGGTGATCAGGCCCAGCTCCGCGGGAGCGCCGGAGGCGACCGCCACGCCGACGCACAGCGGGACCGCGACCAGGAAGACGACGATCGAGGCGAGGAAGTCCTGCTTCAGGTGGGGGAACTTGGTCATGGTCGCCCTCACAGCTTCTCGAAGGAATCGGTGTCCGTGCGGTGTTCGCGCACGGTGCCGGTGTGCACTTCGTAGAACCAGGCGCGCAGCCGGAGCCGTCCGTCCGTCAGACGGCTCTCCACGCAGGGGTAGGAGCGCAGCCGCAACACCTGGGTCAGGACGTGGTGCTGCACGGCCTCGGTGACCGTCTTGTCGGCCGGGTCCGCGCACTTGGGCTCCTCACAGGCGTGCGCGAGCCAGTCGCGCACGGCGGGTACGCCGGAGAGGTCGTCGCCGCGCACCACCGCGCCCACGGCGCCGCAGTGCGAGTGGCCGCAGACCACGATCTCCTTGACGCCGAGGACCTCCACGGCGTACTCGATCGTGGCCGCCTCGGAGGTGGGGTGCTCGATGGAGTGCGGGGGGACGACGTTGCCCGCGGTGCGCAGCTCGAAGAGCTCGCCGGGACGGGCGCCCGTGATCAGGGCCGGTACGACCCTGGAGTCGGAGCAGGTGATGAACAGGACGTCGGGGGACTGACCCTCGGCGAGGTGGGCGAACTCCTCAGGGCGCTGTCCGAAGATGCGGGCGTTGTCGATGAGGGGCTGCATGAGTGTGGTGACTCCTCCTGGCGCGCAGTGGGGGCGCGTCGGACGGGCATGGCAAGGGTGGGGGGAACTGCTCCGCCGTCAGCAGCGGAAGACCTGCAGTGCCGCCGGAGTGTGCGACGTCGAGGATCTCGACGTGTGGTGGTGCGCGGTGCCGGGTCTGACCGCCTCTGGCGCCGTCGGCCGGATGTGCCGTTGCAGCGGCCTCTCCGGACCCGGGGGTGTGAGGTCCGCGGTGTGCGACCGGTCACGGGTCCGCAGGGGACCGGTCGGGTCCCCGTGGTGTCCGGCGCGGCAGGTGGCCGTCTCGTCGCGCAGAGCCTTCCCCGGGGCTTTGGGTCCGGGGCGGGAGGACATGCCCGAGGGCTTCGTTCCGGGCTGAGCCTTGGCCTCGGATTGACTGTGCGTGTGCGCGGATGCGAAGGATGCCGTCGGTGCGAAGAACTGGAGGGCGAGCAGGACGGCGGCGAGGATCGAAACCACGGTCCGTGCCGTCGTACCTCGGTACATGCGCCTCCCTTCCGGTGCTTCGCACGTCTAGTGCGGACCAACACTTGGTCAACGGCCGGTCAAGAAACACGTTAACCCTGCAAAGTCGTTTGCAGGGTTAACTTAACGTTTCAAGCTGAAGAGAGCCTGAAAACCGCAGGTGGGCTGGCTGGAACAAGCCTTTTCTGTCGGGCAGTTGGCGCGGTGTCAGAAACCGGTCACCGCGGGTCGGTCAGCGTCCCCGCGTCGCGGGCCAGCGCGGTGAGCCGGGAGATGGCCCGGAAGTACTTCTTGCGGTAGCCGCCGTTCAGCATCTCGTCGCTGAACAACCGGTCGAACGGCAGGCCCGAGGCGAGCACCGGCACCTCGCGGTCGTAGAGCCGGTCCGCCAGGACGACCAGCCTGAGGGCCGTCGACTGGTCGGGAACCGGGTGCACACCGGTGAGGCACACGGCCTTGATCCCGTCGGTCAGAGCGCCGTACCGGCTGGGGTGGACGCGGGCCAGGTGCTCCAGGAGGGGCGAGAACGCGTCGAGTGAGGCACCCTCGGTGGCGTGTGCCGCACGGGTCACCTGTTCGTCGGAGTACGGCGGCGGGGCCTCGGGCAGACCGCGGTGGCGGTAGTCCTCGCCGTCGATGCGCAGGGCGCGGAAGTGGGCCGACAGGCCCTGGATCTCCCGCAGGAAGTCGGCCGCCGCGAACCGGCCCTCGCCGAGCTTGCCGGGCAGCGTGTTGGAGGTGGCGGCCAGCGCCACTCCCGCGTCGACGAGCTTGCCGAGCAGGGTGGACACCAGCACGGTGTCGCCCGGGTCGTCGAGCTCGAACTCGTCGATGCACAGCAGGCGGTGGCCGGACAGGGTCTGGACCGTCTGCTGGAAGCCGAGGGCGCCGACCAGGTTGGTCAGCTCCACGAAGGTGCCGAACGCCTTGAGCGCGGGCTCGGCCGGGGTGGCGTGCCACAGGGACGCCAGCAGGTGGGTCTTGCCGACGCCGTAGCCGCCGTCGAGGTAGACGCCGCGCGGGCCGGCCGGGGCCTTCTTCGGTGCCTTGCCGAAACCGAACAGCCGCCGCTTGCCGGAGCCCTGCGACCCTCCCGAGTCGAGGCCCGCCGCGAATCCCTCCAGGACCCGGACGGCCTCGGTCTGGCTGGGCTGGTTCGGGTCGGGGATGTACGTGCTGAAGCGGACGGAGTCGAACCGCGGCGGCGGCACCATCTCGGCGACCAGCCGGTCCGCGGGCACCCGCGGCTCACGGGCGCACAGCGACAGCGGGGCCGGGTCGGTTATGGGGCCGCTTCCGGAGGGGGCCAAGGGAGAAGACACGGTTCACCATGCTACGGCGCGTGGAACACTGCACGGCATGCGACGTCTGTTCCCTGTGACCGATGAAACAGCAGCTCCGGCGCCGGGCGGCGCGTCCGGCGAGGGCGCCGGGCGGGAGTGGAGCCTGGACGAGCTGGCCGCCGCCTACGCCTATCCCGAGCCGGGGCCCGCCGGGCCGGTTCCGTGGCTGCGCGCCAACATGGTGTCCACACTGGACGGGGCCGCGCAGCACGACGGCCGTTCGCAGCCCATCTCCAGCCCGGCCGACATGCGGATCTTCGGCACGCTGCGGGCGCTGGCCGACGTCGTGGTCGTCGGCGCGGAGACGGTCCGGCAGGAGGGCTACCGGCCCGCACGCGCGCGGGAGGACTTCGCGGCGATGCGTGAGGCGGCCGGCCAGGGGCCCGCACCCGCGATCGCGGTGGTCACCGCCAGTCTCGACCTGGACTTCTCGCTCCCGCTGTTCACCTCGCCCCTGGTCCCCACCCTGATCCTCACGGGCGCCGCGGCCGCCCCGGACCGCGTCGCGACCGCCGAGAAGGCGGGCGCCCGGGTGCTGACCGCCGGGGACGGCATCGGCGTGGACCCCGCCCGTGCCGTCCGTGCCCTCGCCGACCTCGGGCACACCCGGCTGCTCACCGAGGGCGGTCCGCGGCTGCTCGGGCAGCTGGTCGCGGCCGGTGTGCTGGACGAGCTGTGCCTGACCGTCTCCCCGATGCTCACGGCGGGCGACGCGCAGCGCATCGCCGGGGGGCCGGCGGTCACCGTCCCGCACCGCTTCGGGCTGGTGTCGATGCTGGAGGAGGACGGCTTCCTGTTCACCCGGTACGGGAGGGCCTGAGCGCGTACTGAAACGCCGGGCTCCGGGTAGAAGGTGTCGGCGGCCGGGGAGTCCGGACGTCCGGTAGGTCCGGACCGGAGGGGTCGACCGCGTAGCGCGTCCGTTAATCGGTGGAATATTCCGTTCTGTTTGATTTTCGGAGGGCACACTGGATCCGGCAGTACCCGTGCGAAGACGGGGCAGGATGGTTTCCGCAGGGCCCGGCACGGCCGGCCTGCGGCGAAGCGGGGCCCTGGGCCCCCGGAGCAGAAGGGGCGCCTGGTGTTCACGAGCGTTTTGATGATCGAGAAGGCGCTCACGTCGGCCGACGTGGAGTTCGTCACCACCCTGCACGGCGAGGAGCAGGTCTCCTTCGAGGTGCTGCTGCAGCCGCGCGGCGAGCAGGCGGACCGCCTGCTGCGGGCCATCGACGACGTGGCGCTCGGAGAACTCGACGAGGCCGTCCGCGAGGGGGAGACCCCCGAGGGCGAGGAAGCGCTGAGTGTCGGGCAGCGGGCGCTGGAGGTGTCCCTCACGGCCTTGCGCGCCTCGGGCAGCGCGGCGCAGGGGCGGCTGATCGAGGACCATCCGCTCGACGCGCTGAAGTCGCTGGTGGAGGAGGTCGGGGCGGACGAGGTCATCGTGCTGACCGACCCCCACTACGTGGAGGAGTTCTTCCACCGGGACTGGGCCTCCCGGGCCCGGCACAAGGTGGGGGTGCCGGTGCTGAAGCTGTTCTCGCACAGCAAGGCGTAGGGGCGGATCGCGGGGTGCGCCGGGTGCGGGCCGTCCGTGGCCGTCCGCTCGGCTCCCCGCGCCCCTGATGGGCGGGCGGGCCCCGCGCACGCAATAGGCTTGGCCCCGCCAACCTCGCCACCCGAACTGGAGACACACATGGCAGCCGGCCTTCCTCCCGCCATGGACCGACCGCACTTCATCGGGATCGGTGGCGCCGGAATGTCGGGGATCGCGAAGATCCTCGCGCAGCGCGGAGCCGCCGTGGCGGGCAGTGACGCCAAGGAGTCGGCGACGGCCGAGGCGCTGCGCGCGCTGGGCGCGACCGTGCACATCGGGCACGCCGCGGAGCACCTCGCCGACGACGCCAGCTGTGTGGTCGTGTCGTCGGCGATCCGGCAGGACAACCCCGAACTCGCCCGCGCGGCCGAGCTGGGCGTCCCCGTCGTGCACCGCTCCGACGCGCTCGCCGCCCTGATGGACGGGCTGCGGCCCATCGCCGTCGCCGGGACGCACGGCAAGACGACCACGACGTCGATGCTGGCCGTGTCGCTGAGCGAGCTGGGCCTGAAGCCCTCCTACGCGATCGGCGGGGACCTGGACGCGCCCGGCTCCAACGCGCTGCACGGCGAGGGCGAGATCTTCGTCGCCGAGGCGGACGAGTCCGACCGCAGCTTCCACAAGTACGCCCCCGAGGTCGCGATCGTCCTCAACGTCGAGCTCGACCACCACGCCAACTACGCGTCGATGGACGAGATCTACGCATCGTTCGAGACGTTCGTGGACCGCGTCACCGAGGGCGGCACACTGGTGATCGCGGCCGACCACGAGGGCGCGCGGGAGCTGACGCGCCGGGTCGCCGGGCGCGGCGTGCGCGTGGTGACCTACGGCGAGTCCGAGGACGCCGACGTACGCATCCTGTCGGTCGTGCCGCAGGGGCTGAAGAGCGAGGTCACCGTGGTGCTGGAGGGCGCGGAGCTGACCTTCGCGGTCTCCGTCCCCGGCCGCCACTACGCCCACAACGCGGTCGCCGCGCTGGCGGCCGGAGCGGCCCTGGGCGTCCCGGCGGCCGAGCTGGCCCCGGCGATCGCCGCCTACACGGGGGTCAAGCGGCGGCTCCAGCTGAAGGGCGAGGCCGCGGGGGTGCAGGTCATCGACTCCTACGCGCACCACCCCACCGAGATGACCGCCGACCTGGAGGCCATGCGCGCGGCGGCGGGCGACGCCCGGATCCTGGTCCTCTTCCAGCCGCACCTGTTCTCGCGGACCCAGGAGCTCGGCAAGGAGATGGGCCAGTCCCTCGCCCTCGCGGACGCCTCCGTCGTGCTGGACATCTACCCGGCCCGTGAGGACCCGATCCCCGGCGTGACCAGCGAGCTGATCATCGAGGCGGCCCGGGCCGCGGGCGCCGACGTGACGCCGGTGCGCGACAAGGCGGACGCCCCCTCGGTCGTCGCGGGAATGGCGAAGCCCGGGGATCTCGTTCTCACCATGGGAGCGGGCGACGTCACCGACCTCGGCCCGCTCATCCTGGACCGTCTGTCGAACTGAGGGGCTGGAGGCTCATGCCGTACGACGTCGAGAAGCCGGACGAGCAGTGGCGCGTGGAGCTGAGCCCGGGCGAGTACGCGGTACTGCGCCAGGCGGCCACGGAGCCCGCCTTCACCGGTGAGTACACCGACACCAAGACCCGGGGCGTCTACTCCTGTCGCGCCTGCGGAGCGGACCTGTTCACCTCGGACACCAAGTTCGAGTCGCACTGCGGCTGGCCGTCCTTCTTCGACCCGAAGGACACCGACGCGGTCGAGCTGATCGAGGACCGGTCGCACGGCATGGTGCGGACCGAGGTGCGCTGCGCGCGCTGCGGCTCGCACCTCGGGCACGTGTTCGAGGGTGAGGGGTATCCGACGCCCACGGACCAGCGCTACTGCATCAACTCCATCGCGCTGCGCCTCACCCCCGAGCAGGACTGAGGCCGCGCTCAGCGGATCCGGCACTCCTTCTGGGTGAGGGGTGCCGTTTTCCCCGCCGTGCGGCGGCACACCACCCGGGGTTCGGAGGTGCCGTCGGCGGCGCGGCTGACCTCCTTGAGGACGATGCTGTGCCCCCTGCGGTCGCCGTACAGCGGCGCCCCCGTGAAATCGATGGTGCCGGTGGCCATGCCCTCGATCTTCACGCTGCGCAGATTCACCCAGGTCGAGGCCCGGCTCTGCGGCCGGTCGCCCCGGGTGGCCGCATAGAACAGGACCCGGGTCGCGTCGTGGGCGAGCGCGGTCTGGCCGCTGGCCAGGGCGGGGCTGTCGTAGCGCAGGCGGTGGCCGCGCAGTCCGGGCAGGTGCTTGGCGGCGTCCAGGTAGAAGCCCGTGCTGGTGGCGGCGATCTCCAGCTCCGCGAGGGCCGCGTGGTACAGCGTGACCTTCGGGGCGACGGACTGGCCGCCGCCGGCGAAGTCCGCCTTGGACAGGTCGTCGCCGGTGAGGATGGCCAGGGGCTTGCCGGCGCAGCCCGGCTCGGTGCCGAGCTGGTTCATCAGCGGGTCGATGTCCTCCACCCGGCCCGCGAAGTAGATCACCGACGGGACCCGGCCGCCGCGGCAGATCTCCTGGGCGTGCGAGCGCAGCTCCGGCTTGCCGCCGCTCAGGGTGTAGCGCCGCTGGTCGAGCGGGGTGAAGCCCTGCCGGCGCAGCATCCGCTGGCCGTAGCGGGCCTGCTCGTCGGTGTAGAGGTCGTCGGTCCGCGCCGTGTCGCGGGCCAGGACGAGGGAGTACTGACGCCGGTGCGGGGTGCGCAACTGGGCGGCGATCAGGCCGAGTTGCCGGGTCTGCCACTCGTCGGTGGCGGCCAGGCTGAACCAGTTGGCGAACTCGCGGGGCAGATAGGTGGCGGAATTCGTGCCGGAGACGACCGGCAGGCCGGCCTCCATCAGGATGCGGGTCGTCGCCCGGCTCGACTTCAGGTCGCGGCCGGTGCCGACGACCCCCACCACGGTCGGGTCGTGGGCGGCGTACGCGGCGATCGCCTCCGCCATCTCCACCTGCCGGCCCAGGTC
This sequence comes from [Streptosporangium] indianense, assembly GCF_021474405.1. Taxonomy (GTDB): domain Bacteria; phylum Actinomycetota; class Actinomycetes; order Streptomycetales; family Streptomycetaceae; genus Streptomyces; species Streptomyces indiaensis. Next base: position 11,086 of record NZ_JAKEIO010000027.1, on the reverse strand, counting down.
CACGCCGCCGTTGGCGATCAGGACGCGCAGCTTCACGCTGGAGTTCTCGTTGATGACGGCCTGCGCCAGATACACGCCCGCCAGCTCCTCGGCGCCCTTCACCAGGGAGGAGCCGGCCGCGGTGTCGGCGCTGAGCGGCCCGGCGTAGACGACGGTGACGTACTTGCCGGCGTGCCGTCCGAGCACGTCCGCGTTCTGCCCGGCGATGAGTTCCTCCAGGTCGGCCACCGTCCAGGGCGCGTCGTCGTCGGCTGTGAGCGCCTTGACGTCGTCACCGGCCAGGGGCGCGGGCAGCCAGTCGGCGAAGCGGACGCCGTCCGTCGCGATGCCGATGCACTCCGTGCGCCCGTCGGACCCCAGCTCGCGCCGGGTGTCCCGGTTGGCGGTCAGCACGGACGCCGAGCAGTATCGGTCGTGCAGGGCGTCGGCCCGCATGACGGTCGCGGCGGTGACCAGGGCGACGACCAGCACCAGGGTGTGCAGCGCCCACACCAGCCGGGCGGGCGTCGGCCGGGCGGAGGCTCGCAGGTGGTGGCGGCCCTCCTCGACGGGGCCCAGCTGGTCGTGCGGCAGCGGGACCTTCATCACCCACGGGAGGACGGACCGTCCCCGGCTGGGTGACTGTTCGGCGCGCAGGTTGCGGCCCCACTCCTGGTACCAGGTGCGCAGCCGGACCCCGAACGTGGGCGGCGCGGTGTCCGGCACGGGAGCCGTGGGGACGACGCTGCGCTCCAGGCGCGGCACGTCGTGCGCGCGCACCGCGGCCACCACGAGCAGCGGGTCGAGCTCGCTGCGCCGGCTGCGGACGTCGCTGATGGCCCGGATCAGCTCGATGCCGCCGTTGCGGTCGTCCGCGTGCGGCAGGAACAGCATCGGCGGCCGGGGGCGTTTGAAGCCGCGCAGGTCCCAGCTCCAGCGGCGGTGGTTGTCCCGCAGGTCCTCGCGCAGCGCCAGCACGCACAGCTGGAGGTGGAAGTCGCCGCCGGCCGCCAGCGCCTCCGCGACGTCGTGGGCCCGGGCCGCGATCGCCTTCCAGGAGCGGACCGGCCGCAGCAGCGACACCTCGGTGGGCTCCTCCTGGTCCACCGCTCTCAGGAACGTCGTCGTCATGAACCAGCGGCTCTCCCGGCGCAGCCACAGGAAGATCGGGGCCCGGCCCGGCAGGACGTAGTTGAGGACGGTCAGCAGCAGCAGGAAGACCAGACCGGCGCCGACCGCGACGTACCACTCGCTGCGGGCCAGGAGCGCGGCGAGGACGGTCACGAGGCTCGCCGGGAGGATGTGCGCCATGTCGAAGAGCGGCAGACCGGAACGCCAGCGGGCGGTGTTCTTCGGCCGCCAGCGCTGCTGCGCCAGTTCGTTCAGCAGCCGCTGGCGCTGGTCCTGTCCCGCCTCGGGGCTGCCCGGGGCGGGGGACGGCCAGCTGTCGCCGAGCGCGGCGACCGCGTCGTCGATGGCGTGCACCAGCCGCAGCCGCGGGAACGCGTAGCGCCGGTAGACCGCCTTGGGGCCGCCCCACTTGCGCGGGTCGCTCAACGCCCTTACCAGGGCGGCGGCCCGGCGCACCTCCGTGGCCCCCTCGTAGGAGTCCTGCGTCACCGCGCAGCGCGTGCCGTGCGCCTCCTGGCCCGTGTGCAGCTGGCGGACCAGTCCGGCCACCGCGTCGTCGTCCCCGCTGTCCTGCGCGTGTACGACGAACACCGGCATCGGTGGTTCGGTGCTCCTGCGGAAGTCCTGGATGAGGATCTCGAGCTGGTTCTGGAGATGGCGCGCGGCGTCGCTGTCCGGCATGCCGTCGTGGCCCCCAGGGCAGTCCGGCGGCGTGCGAGCGTCCTTCACCATGGGCAACCCCCCGTCAACCTTCGGTGACCTACGACAGTAACCGGTGCCGATGGGGTGCGAGTGGGTGACGAACGAAGTCGAAAGGCCCGGTCCGGTGCCGGGCGACGGCCGGGCCGGCTCGCCGGGCCCTCCGGGTGGCGTACGACGAGTTCGGCAGCCCGCGCGACCCGCTGCCCCTCACCGGCGCCGACTCCCTCCCCTCGACGCCCGGCGCGCACGCCCCGCAGCGTGCGGACCGGCCGTCACCGCTTCGCACTTGGACGCGGTGCCGCCCCGGCCACGGGAGGGCCGAGGCGCCGCGGGGAGCGGTGGACGCGGCAACCGCTCCTGCGGAAACGTGAGTTCCGGCCGCCTGTTCGCTGGGCATCGTGTCAGGGGTGCGGGCCGTACCGTCCCGGAGGGGGAGCGGACGGGCCGTGCCGTCCGGGCGAAGGGATGGGAAGCCATGACGTCACCGCTGCCCTCGGGCGAGATGCTGCCGCAGCCGGTGCTGAACCCGCCGGCCTCGGTCGCGGTGTTTCTGGTCGCCACGATCGAACCCGGCGGGGAAGGCGCCGCACGGGAGGCGCTGGGCTCGGTCGCGGGCCTGGTGCGGTCCGTCGGCTTCCCCAGCCCCGACGGCGGTCTGGGCTGCGTCGCCGGGGTCGGGTCCCGGGCCTGGAGCCGGCTGTTCGGCGGCCGGCGCCCCGCCGAACTGCACCCGTTCCGCGAACTGGCCGGGCCCCGGCATCACGCGCCGTCCACCCCGGGAGACCTCTTCTTCCACATCAGGGCCGCCCGCACCGACCTGTGTTTCGCGCTGGCCGCCGAGCTGCTGCGACGGCTGCGCGGCGCCGTCACCGTACGGGACGAGACACAGGCCTTCTCCTACTTCGACTCGCGCAACCTGCTCGGCTTCGTCGACGGCACCGAGAACCCGGTCGGACAGGCCGCGGCCGACGCGGCCCTGGTCGGCGACGAGGATCCCGGCTTCCGGGGCGGCAGTTACGCGCTGGTGCAGAAGTACCTGCACGACGTGGACGCCTGGGACGCCCTCGCCGTCGAGGCGCAGGAGAAGGTCATAGGCCGCACCAAGCTCACCAACCTGGAACTCGACGCACCCGGTTCGCACAAGGACATCAACACCGTCCTCGGCCCGGACGGCGCGGAGTTGCGGATCCTGCGCTCGGCGATGCCGTTCGGCAGGCCCGGGCACGGGGAGTTCGGCACGTACTTCGTGGCCTACGCGCGCACGCCCGGGATACCCGAGACGATGTTGCGCACCATGTTCCTGGGCGGGCCGGGCTCGGGCCCCGACCCGCTGCTGGACTACTCGCGCGCCGTCACCGGCAGCCTGTTCTTCGTGCCGTCGGCGGGCTTCCTCGACGACCTGCCCGGCAGTTGACGCTCCAGCACATCGCCTTGCGCGAGGGGAAAGCCGCACTGCGCAGCACTCGTCGGGGCGGGGCGCCGGCGGGCGCGGCGGACGGTGGGCAGCCGACCAACGCCACCGCGCACACCCCGCGGGCACGCAGGTGTCGGTGGAGATGGCCGTCGCACCCGGCGCGGCCGAGGTACGGGTCGCCGACACCGGGCCGGGCATCCCGCCCGGCGACGGGCGCGCGTCTTCGACCGCTTCTACCGCGTCGACAAGGCCCGCAGCCGCGACCGAGGGGGCAGCCATCTGGGCCTGGCGGTCGCCCGGTCCCTGGTCCGCGCCCACGGCGGCCGCATCGAGGTGAACAGAGCACCGGGAGCGACGGTGTTCACCGTGCGCCTGCCCAGGAGCGGCGTACGCCCTGCGGACCGGTGAGAGCCGCCCTCTAGACTCGTCCGGAAACAGCCCGTACGACCACTGGCCAACGCTTCCGCCAACCCGAAGGGCCCCGGCGCCTTGATACGGATCGAATCAGTCACCAAGCGCTATCCGGACGGCACGGTGGCTGTCGACCGGCTCTCCCTGGAGATACCCGACCGCTCGATCACCGTCCTCGTCGGGCCCTCCGGCTGCGGCAAGACGACCACACTGCGGATGATCAACAGGATGGTCGAACCGAGTGAGGGAACGATCCTCCTCGACGGCGAGGACATCCAGCGCCGGCCCGTCACCACGCTGCGCCGGTCCATGGGGTACGTCATCCAGAACGCCGGCCTCTTCCAGCACCGCACGATCCTCGACAACATCGCCACCGTGCCCCGCGTGCTGGGCTGGGGCAAGCAGAAGGCACGGGCCCGGGCGGCCGAGCTGATGGAGCGCGTGGGCCTCGACACCGCGCTCGCCAAGCGGTACCCGTACCAGCTCTCCGGCGGCCAGCAGCAGCGCGTCGGCGTGGCCCGGGCACTCGCCGCCGACCCGCCCGTCCTGCTCATGGACGAGCCGTTCTCGGCGGTCGACCCGGTCGTGCGCAAGGGACTCCAAGACGAACTGCTGCGCATCCAGGACGAGTTGGGCAAGACCATCGTCTTCGTCACCCATGACATCGACGAGGCGATCAAACTCGGCACGATGGTCGCCGTGCTGCGCGAGGGCGGTCACCTCGCCCAGTACGCACCGCCCGCCGAGTTGCTCTCCAGCCCCGCCGACGCCTTCGTCGAGGACTTCCTCGGGGCAGACCGCGGCATCCGGCGGCTGTCGTTCTTCCCCTCGGCCGAACTCCCCCTGACCACCGGCCCGGTCGTCCCGGCCGACGCCACCGCCGAGCGGATCGCCGCCGCCGGCGCCGACTGGCTGCTGGTCACCGACGCCGAGGGCAGGCCCCTCGGCTGGGCCGGGCGGCAGCACCTGTCGGCCGGTGACATCGACACCGGCCGACTCCTGCCGCACGGACGGCCGTTCGTCCCGGGCACCGACTCCCTGCGGGCCGCCCTGGACTGCGCGGTGCTCTCCCCGGCCGGCTGGGCCGTCGCCGTGGACGACACCGGGCGGGTGACCGGCGTGGTCTCGCAGGCGACCATCGGCGAGGCGATCCGCAGCGCCCACGCCGCAGGCCACGCCGAAGCGGCCGAGGTCGCCTCGTGAACGGCTTCTTCGACATCCCGAGCGACCTCCAGCACAGCTACACCGGCCTGATCGCACTGCATCTGCGCGAGGCCCTGCTGCCCGTCCTGGCCGGGCTGGTCCTCGCGCTGCCGCTCGCTCAGCTCTGCGTCCGGTTCCGCTGGCTGTACCCGCCCGTACTCGGCGCCACCACCGTCCTCTACGCCGTTCCGTCGCTGGCCTTCTTCGTGGTCCTCATCGACTACACCGGGCAGACCGAGCTGACCGTGATGATCCCGCTGGCCGTGTACAGCCTGGTGGTGCTCGTCCCGGCCATCGTCGACGGGGTGCGGTCGGTGCCCCAGGAGACCCTGGCCGCGGCCACCGCCATGGGCTTCGGACCCGTACGGCGTTACGTGCGGGTGCAGTTGCCGATCGCCGTGCCCGCCATCATCGCCGGACTCCGGGTCGCCACCGTCTCCAGCATCTCCCTGGTCAGCGTCGGCACCCTCATCGGCAACCAGGGCGCCCTCGGCAACCTGCTCGCCGACGCGCAGAAGTACGACCGGCCCGAACTGGCCGTCAACTCCGTGATCACGACGGCCGTCCTGGCCATCGCGTGCGACGCCCTGCTGGTGCTGCTGCGCGTCGTGCTGACCCCGTGGATGCCGAGCGGCGCCCGCAGACGCCCGAAGACCGGAGCGCGGCAGCCCCTGCCGGCCCGCCCGCAGGACGTGACCCGGTGAACGTACTGAACTTCGTCAACGCCTTCTTCAGCGACAGCGCCCACTGGCACGGCTACGACGGCATCCCGCAGCGTCTGCTGGAACACGTCCAGTACTCCCTGCTCGCCCTGGCCCTCGCCGCCGCGATCGGCCTGCCCGTCGGTCTGCTGACCGGGCACACCGGGCGGGGCGGCAACGCCCTCGCCTTCATCGCCACCGCGGCCCGCGCACTGCCCAGTTTCGGTCTGCTGGTGCTGATCGTCATCGTGATGGGCTTCGGTCTGCTGCCCGTGATGATCCCCCTGGTCGTCCTCGCCGTGCCGCCGATCCTGGTGACCACCTACGAGGCGGTCCGCACGGTCGACCCCGCCCCGGTGGACGCCGCCCGCGGCATGGGTATGCACGAGTCGCGGATCCTGTTCCAGGTCGAAGTGCCGGTCGCGCTGCCGCTGATCCTGAGCGGACTGCGCTCGGCGGCCATCCAGATCGTGTCGACGGCCACCATCGCCGCGTACGTCAGCCTGGGCGGCCTCGGCCGGTACGTCGTCGACGGGCTCTACCAGCGCGACTACGAGAAGGTGGTCGGGGGCGCCACCCTGGTGGCCGTGCTGGCCCTCGTCACGCTGGCGCTGTTCTGGGCGGCGGGCCGGGTGGCCGTGTCGCCGGGCGTGCGCCGACGCTGAAGGCCGGCCGGGTCTGTGACAAACCGTGACCAGGACGCTCTTGACTGATCACAAAGCGGCTGGATTGGATCGGTGGATGACTAACACCGCGAACAGCAGCAGGTCCAGGACGAGGCACACCAGCGTGGCGGCCGTCGCGCTCACCGCCGCTGCGGCGCTGCTCGCGGGCTGTTCCTCCGGAGACTCCGGCGACAACCCCCTGGCGGGCGAGAAGGCGAAGGCCGGGACCGTCGTCGTCGGCTCCAACAACTTCGCCGAGAGCACCCTGCTCGCCGACATCTACGGTGAGGCGCTCAAGGCCAAGGGCATCGAGGTCACCTACAAGCACAACATCGGCAGCCGTGAGACGACGTACGGGCTGATGAAGAACGGCTCCGTCACCGTACTGCCGGAGTACAACGGCTCGTTGCTCGCCTACCTGGACCCCAAGGCCGAGCAGAAGTCCGCCGACGCGGTGAACGCGGCCGTCAAGGCCAAGCTGGACAAGAAGCTGACGCTGCTTCAGTCCTCGCCCGCCGAGGACAAGGACTCCGTCACCGTCAACGCCGAGACCGCGAAGAAGTACAGGCTCACTGCCTCCTCCACCCTCGCGGACCTCAAGGACGCCGCCCCGGACCTGGTGATCGGCGGATCGCCCGAGTTCCAGACCCGGCAGCAGGGCCTGAAGGGCCTGAAGTCCGTGTACGGGCTGGAGTTCAAGTCCTTCAAGGCGCTCGACGCGGGCGGCCCGCTGACCCAGGCGGCGCTGGCCAGGAACACCATCCAGGCCGCGGACATCTTCACCACCGACCCGACCATCGTGAAGGAGAAGTTCGTCGTCCTGAAGGATCCGGAGAACCTCTTCGGGTTCGCCAACGTCACCCCGCTGGTCAACAAGAGCGGCCTCTCCCGGAAGGGCGTCGAAGCCCTCGACGCCGTCTCCGCGAAGCTGGACACGAAGACCCTGCTGGAACTCGACGCGCAGGTGCAGCTCGAGAAGAAGGACCCGCTGGACGTGGCGACGACGTGGCTGAAGTCGGCGGGCCTGAACTGACGGCCTGACGGCAGCCGCCCTACGCCTGTACCGCCGAGGCGATCAACTGGTCGATCAGCGCGATCAGCACGTCCCGGCACGACTCCCGGTCGCGTGCGTCGCACAGCAGCACCCGGACGTGCTCCGGAACTGCCAGCGCCTCCTTGATCTCCTCGGCGGGATACGGGTGTTCGCCGTGGAAGCCGTTGACACCGACGACGAACGGAATGCCCCGGCGTTCGAAGAAGTCGATCGCGGCGAAGCTGGCCCGGGGCCTGCGCACGTCGACCAGGACCACGGCACCGAGCGCGCCGAGCGCCAGGTCGTTCCACATGAACCAGAACCGCTGCTGCCCCGGCGTACCGAACAGGTACAGCACGAGTTCCCGGCTGATGGTGATCCGGCCGAAGTCCAGGGCCACGGTGGTGGCCCGCTTCTCCTCGATGCCGTCGAGGTCGTCGACGCCCAGACCGGCCATGGTCAGGGGTTCCTCGGTGCGCAGCGGGGCGATCTCGCTGACCGACCCGACCATGGTGGTCTTGCCGACGCCGAAACCCCCGGCGATCAGGATCTTGACCGTGTCGGGTGCCGAAGACGCGTCAGTGGCAAGCTCAGAGCCGGCCAAGGCCGTCCCTCACTTTCTGCAGCAGGTCCAGGTCCGGAGCGATACGGGAGACCGGGCGGGGCGGGCGGACGGTGATCCGGCCCGCCTCCAGCAGGTCGCACAGCAGGATGACGATCACGCTCACCGGCAGGTCGAGCCGGGCCGCGAGCTCCGCCACGGCGACCGGCTCGGCGCACAGCCGCAGGATCCGGGTGTGCTCGGGCTGGCACCGGGCCGCCCTGGCGGGCGGCGGATCGACCGCCGTGACCGTCGAGATGAGGGTGAAGTCGGCGCGGCTGGGGCGGGTCCGGCCACGGGTCAGCGTGAACGGTCTGACGAGCCGGCCCGCCGTATCACCTACGTCCACCTCACGCGCCGGGACCGGCGACGGGGCCGGCCACGCCCCGGGGTGCCGCGCTGAGGTGCTCGCCGATCTTCTTCACCAGCATGTTCATCTGGTACGCCACCACCCCGACGTCCGCGCCCGGCCCGGTCAGCACGACCAGGTGCGCGCCGGGCCCGGCGGAGGTCAGGATCAGATAGCTGTTGGCCATCTCGATGAGCGCCTGGCGCACCGGACCGCCCCGGAAGTCCATGCTGACGCCCTTGCTGAGGCTCATCAGACCGGACGCGGTCGCCGCGAGCCGCTCGGCGTCGTCGCGCAGGAAGCCGGTCGACTTGCTGACCACCAGGCCGTCCTCGGAGAGCACCACGGCCTGGTTCACGTCGGCGACCCGCTCCACGAGTCCGGTCAGCAGCTGGTCGAGCTGGGTGTGCGTGGCGGGGATGGGGCGTGTCATTGCGGTGTCCTTCGTCAGCGGTCGGCGGGCGGAGTCGAGGGGACGGGACCGGCGGCCTGCCCGGGTACGACGGGCGTCTCGTCGGCGTGGGGCGGCGTGGCGGCGTCGTCACGGGCCCGGAGCGTGCCGCGCTGGAAACCGGCCAGGGAGGACGCGGCGGCCTCCGCGGTGAAGTCGTCGAGGGTGTCGTCGTCACCGGCGGGCGCGGCCTCCTCGCGCAACTCCTCCACCAGGCTGGTCTGCGGCACCCGGCGGGGGAGCGGGGCGAGACCGTCCCGGCGGGGGAGGACCTCGCGGGCGGCCGACGGGGCGGCCGGGGCGGTACGGGCCGTGACGAGGGCTCCGAGTTCGCGTGCGGCCCCGGCGGTGCCGTCGCTCCCGCGCGCCGCCCCGCCGCGCTGCGGCTGCGCACTCGCTTCGGCGTCCCCCGCGTCCGGTCCGTCCACGGCCGCCGGCCCTTCCTGCGGGCCGTCGCCGTCCGTCGCTCCGGTGTCCGCGCGTTCCCGCACCACGATCTCGTGCGGCATCAGCACGATCGCCGTGGTCCCGCCGTACGGCGACGAGCGCAGAGTGACGGCGATGCCGTGCCGGTGCGCCAGCTGGGCGATCACGAACATGCCGAGGCGCAGGTCGTCGGCGAGGGCGACCACGTCGAACTGCGGGGGCACCGCCAGCTGTTCGTTGAAGGACGTGTAGTCCTCCTCCGACATGCCGAGGCCCCGGTCCTCCACCTCCACGGCCAGGCCCTTGGCCACCATCTGGGCCCGCACCGTGACGGCGCTCGGGGCGGGGGAGTAGGCGGTCGCGTTGTCGATGAGTTCGGCCAGCAGGTGGATGACGTCGGCGACGGCGGGCGGCGCGACGAACACCTCCTCCTCCTCGGTGAGCACCTCCACCCGCTGGTACTCGGCGACCTCCCCGACCGCGCTGCGCAGGATGTCGATCAGCGCCACCGGCTCGGTCCAGCTGCGGCCGGGCCGTTCGCCGCTGACGATGACGAGGTTCTCCTCGTAGCGGCGCAACTGACTCGCGGTGGAGTCCAGTTCGTACAGGCCCTTGAGGATGTCGGGGTCGGTGTGCTCGCGTTCCAGCGTGTCGAGCTTGCTCAGCTGGAGGTTGACCAGGTTCTGGCTCTGCCGCGCGATGCCCAGGATGATCTTCTGGAAGCCGCGCCGGGTGTCGGCGAGTTCGACCGCGGTGTGCACGGCGGTGCGCTGGGCGGTGTTGAACGCCCGCGCCACCTGACCGAGTTCGTCGTGCCCGTAGTCCAGGGGCGTCGTCGCCGACTCCGGGTCGACCGTCTCGCCGCGCTCCAGCCGCGCCACCACGTCGGGCAGCCGCTCCTGCGCGAGGCTGACGGCGGCCCGGCGCAGGCCGCGCAGCCGCCGGGACAGCGAGCGGGTGATCCGCCACGACATGCCGACACACACCAGCAGCGCGAGCAGCCCGCCGGCGCTCAGCAGGGCCGCCTTGAGCAGCAGGGCGTCCGCCTTGTCGGCGCTGCGCTGCAGCAGGCCCGTCGTCTGCTGCTGGATGAGGCCCGCGTACCGGTCGGACAGCTTGCTCATGGCGGCGGACCACTGCCGGTGCGCGTCCGGCAGGTCGATCCGGTCGGCGCCGGCGCTCGTGTTGCGCGCCGCCAGCACCCGGTCCTCGACGGACTGCAGCGTCTGCCACTCCGGGCTCGCCAGGATCCGCTCGGTCTCCGCCTTGGCGCTGCCGGTCAGCTGCGGCAGGACCTGGTCCTGGACCAGCCAGCGCCGGGTGTTCACCATTTCCGTGAACTGGGTCCACGCCCTGTCGTCCAGGTGCCCCGTCGGCCAGGCCAGGGTCAGATGCGCGTCCTCCCGGGAGACCAGCTCCGCCGCGTGCTCGAGCCCGACCAGCGGGCCGGCCTGCGAGGTGAGGTCGCCGTCGTCGACCTGGGACAGCTCCTGGAAGGCGTGGATCTGGTCGTCGATGATCGACGAGTACTGATCGAGCGCCTGCTGCGCGGTGATGTCGCTCGGGTCGTCCACCTGGTCCCGGTAGTACTCCAGACTGCCCACCGAGCCCAGGACCGAGTACAGCCGGTCGGATATGCGCGCGGGCGCCTTCTCGATCGCGTCCGCCTGCCCGACCAGCTTGGCCACCGCCTTGTCGGTCTCCTCGCGCTGGGCGTCGAGTGCCGCCCGTGAGCTCTTCGGGGAGGCCAGGAAGGCGGCCGACAGGCTGCGTTCCCGCTGCAGTGCGAGTGTCGCGTCGGTGCCCATGGCGCCGGTGGACCGGCTGAGCTCCGTCTGGTCGCGCAGCCGGAGGCCCTCCGAGAACATCTGGATCGTCGTCACGCCCCACATGGCGGCGAGGGTGACGCCGGGCACGAGGGCCAGGAGCACCAGGGAGAGGCGTATGGAACCGAGGCGGCGCCGGGCACCTGTCCGTCGAGACATCGTCGTCCTAGGGGCGATCAGCTGGGGGTGGGGAG